>CAILKS010000050.1 GCA_903834855.1 uncultured bacterium
AGAAATAATGAATCGTGTAATGAATCTAATTATGGATTGTGAGAAGAATTATACAAATAAAAATATTTTATTTGTTACTCATGGTGGACCTGCACGTATGATGTTTGCTGGAGCAGAAATTATTACAGAAGAGCAAGTTATTAATGGTGATCAAGTTAAATCTGGTAATTTATATTTAGACAATGCAGAAATAAGAAAAGTAAATTATAAAATTATTCCACGTGACGAAATAGGTGCAGTAAATCTTCATCGTCCATATATTGATGAAATTGAATTAGAAGTAAATGGTAAAACTTATAAAAGAATTGGTGATGTTTTTGACTGTTGGTTTGAATCAGGATCAATGCCTTTTGCCCAACTTCACTATCCATTTGAAAATAAAGATGTTTTTGATAAAAATTATCCGGCAGATTTTATTGCAGAAGGATTAGATCAGACTCGTGGTTGGTTTTACTCACTTATCAATTTAGGTGTAGGATTATTTGATAAAGCACCATATAAACACGTAGCGGTGAATGGATTAATACTTGCAGACACGGGAGAAAAACTTTCTAAGAGTGAGAAAAATTATACAGACCCAATGATTCTTGTAGAAAAATACGGAGCAGATTCTATGCGTTACGCTCTATTATCTAGCTCAGTTGTTAAAGGAGAGGATTTACTTTTCAGTGATGAAAATGTCTCTGATGTTTATAAGAAACTCGTTTCTCGTCTACTAAACGTTGTTTCATTGTACGAAATGAATAAACCTGAAAAAGTAGAAGCAAAAAATAGTTCAGACAATGTATTAGATATTTGGATGATGTCACGAGTGCATGAATTAGTTCGTGACGCAACAAAAGGTTATGACTCATATAAATTAGATGAAGCAACACGTGGCGTAGGTGATTTAATTGACGACATTTCTGTTTGGTATACACGTAGATCTCGCGATAGATTAAAAGGAGACACTGGTGCAGAAGATCAAATGCGTGCTTATGAAACATTAACTTATGTACTACAAACATTATCAAAAGTTATGGCACCGGTTATGCCATTTACTGCTGAA
This sequence comes from uncultured bacterium, assembly GCA_903834855.1. GTDB lineage: Bacteria > Patescibacteriota > Minisyncoccia > Phycocordibacterales > UBA5272 > UBA11704. Next base: position 1,049 of record CAILKS010000050.1, read on the forward strand.
ATGGTTTATAAATCTTTAAATGGAGAAAAGGAATCTGTTCATCTTGAAAGTTGGCCAAAGGAAGGAGTAATCAATGAAGAAGTTATTAAAGAAATGAAGAAAGTAAGAGAGGTTGTAACAGTTGCTCTTTCACTTCGTACAGCATCAAAAATTGCTGTTCGCCAGCCACTTCAAAAAATTACTCTCAAGGAAGAAATAAAAAGCGAATATTACCAAATCATTTTAGATGAACTTAATGTTAAGGAAATTACATTTAATAATTCAAATGAAGATGTGTGTATTTTAGACACAGAAATCACTGAAGAATTAAAAATAGAAGGTGATGTAAGAAATCTCATGCGAGCAGTTCAAGATTCACGTAAAGAAAAAGGATTAACTCCAAAAGATTTAATCATCCTTTTAACGGATTATTCTGTTCCGGAAAAATTTAGAGAAGTATTAATGAATACTTGTAAAATTAGTGAGATAAAAGATGGAAGTGGAAAATATAAAGCAGAAACAAGCGGAGGGGAAATATCGTTTGATATAAATTAGATTAGCAAAAGAGGCGCCGTAGGCGCCTCTTTTGCTCGTATTTACTGTTAGCTGTAAACTGTAAGCTCTTAGCTACCCCCAATGTCCATAGAAAAATACACAACCAAAGCCCTAGTCATAACTTCTTTTGATCAAAGTGAGAATGATCGTGTGTATAAATTGTTTACACGTGAATTTGGGCTTCTTATTGCTCATGCTAAAAGTATACGTAAACTAGAAAGTAAATTGCGTGCCCACGTCCTTCCACGAACGGTCAGTTTAGTAACCTTAGTTAAGGGTAAAGAGGTTTGGCGTTTAGTTGGAGCTGAAGAACAAAACGTGTCATCAAACATTATTCATGAAGTTACAGAATTAATTTCTCGTTTTATACACGGGGAAGAACCACATAAAATTTTGTATGACAGGGTTGATGAATTTCTTCATAAATCTGATTTATATGATAAACAAAAATCTAGAATTTTATTTTATTATATTTTATTAGTCGAACTTGGCTATGCTGACGCAAAAATAATCGGTGCAAAAAATATAAAGGAGTACAGGGATTGGAATATAGATGATTTGTATACACATTTTCTATTATCTGAAAAATCTGTTAAAGAACATATCAGAAATGTAGTTAAAGATATCCAGTTATAAGTCTGTAAAGTCGAAAGTCCATAAAGTTTATAAAGTTGGGTGCGACCCCCGAAGGGGGTCGCACCTTGTCCACACTTTCCACTTTATGGACTTTAAGGACTTTCAACTAATCTTCCTGCTATACTGTTCTGTATGAATCCATCCGAAGAAAAAAATGAAATGCATCAAATTGATGATCTGGAACATAAATTATATGATCCAAAAGAAATTAGTAATGAACTCATTCCTCATCGTTTTCATGATCATAAAGAATCAGAAATCAGAACTAATTGGGGAGAAGATACTCCTTTAATAATAGCAAGCGACGAGACAAAATCTAGTTATTCTTTTGGAACCAAAGTACTTTTTACTGCGCTTATATTTTTATTTGCAGTCCTTTCTTTCACGACTTGGAGGGTTTTGTCTTCGAGGAATGTTGTTTCTCTAGAAAATATTGATATCACATTAGATAGTAAACCCTATGTAGACGGAGGGGAAACTACACCATTTAGTGTTTCTGTTTTAAATAGAAACACTTCCCCACTACAAGAAGCGACACTTACAATTTCTTATGAAAAAGGAGTTGGAGTTTTGGATGAGCAACAAAAGGTTTATGAAAAGAAGGATTTAGGGGTAATTCCACCAAATGTTCTAAAAAAAGAGGATGTGAATATTACTTTATATGGTGCAGCAGATGAAACAAGGGTTATTTCTGTAAAATTAGAATATAAAGTTGCTGGAGCTAAGGCTACTTTTAATAAAACTGCCACAACTCAAGTCGTTTTAAAAACTCCACCACTTTCTGTTCATATAGAAGGACCAAATACTTTAGTGCAAGGTCAGAATGGTAATTTTAATATTTCTATCAACAACAATACTTCAACAGAAATTAAAGACAGTTTAGTGATTTTATCTTTACCAAGTACTTTTACTTTAAGTAAAACAGATCCAAAAACAAACACAAAAGCAACCATATGGAATATACCCTCAGTTTTACCTGGAGCAACATCTACAATAACAGTTTCAGGGTCTTTTATTGGAACACCAGGCGAAACCGACACCCTTAAGGCAAGTATTGGTGCTGCCTCTACCGCCGTTAACCAAATGGGAGTTGTTTATTCACAGGAAGCTCATAGTGTTTCTATAACATCCCCACTTTTATATTTAAGTTCTCATTTAGAAACAGATCGAGGAGGTGCAGAAAATCTTCGCTATGGAGATAAGGCTGTAGTTTATATTTCTTATGAAAATAAAAGTGATAAAGCATTAAGAGATGTTTCTATAGTTGCAAACATTGGAGGGTCTGCACCAATTATATCTTCGATTTCTTCCGATTCTGGTTATTATGATTCAATTAATAAAACTGTTACTTTTGATCGTTCTACTAATAATGAATTAACTACCATAGCTCCTCTCGCTAAGGGTGAATTTAAAGTTTATATTCCAGTTGTCTCGAGAGGGAATAATTCCCCAAAGCTTTCTGTAATTATAAATGCAAAGGCCTCAGCTGTTTCTAAAGATGATACAGCAACAGAAGTCTCAAAATTGTGGAGTGTAGAAGGTAGTGCAACTTTTAGTGCCTTTACTATTTATAAAAATTCTTCTTTTATAAATACTGGACCTCTTCCACCAAAAGCAAATGTTGTTACAAACTATGGTGCCCATTTAGTCGTGTCAGCTCAGAATTCTTTAGTTAATTCTAAAGTATCGTTTATTATCCCAGCGTATGTTAATTTTACGGGATCTTTTGCCACAGGAACTAATGTAACTTATAACGAAAGAACTAGAACTGTTGTTTGGAATATTGGAAATATAACAGCCGGTGGAGTTGTTTCAAATAATATACAACTTAGTGTAAAGCCATCCCAAAGTCATGTGGGAAATATTCCCCCTATAACTTCTAGTGTGACTTTAGAAGCAGATGAGGCCGACAGTCGAGCCCTTATAAGGACTATAGCCAACCCTCTTACAACAGACATTTCTAAAGAGCAAGGATCCGTCGATCTTTCTCACGTTATTGCAAATTAGACTTAGTCTATAAAGTTGAAAGTCCATAAAGTTCGTAAAGGCGGGAGCGACCCCGTAGGGGTCGCTCCCTTTACCTACTTTTGACTTTATGGACTTTATAAACTTTTAACTATTAATATGTTAGGATAATTGTATGAAAGAGACGATTAATTTAGTTATACCAACTTCAACAATTATAAAAGTTTTAGCTTGGATTACAATTTTTGCAGGATTATTTTTTGTTAGCGATTTCGTCATAGCTCTTTTAGTTGCTGTTGTAATTGCTTCAGCTGCTGAAATGCCTATTAAATTGATGATAAGTTGGGGTATACCAAGAGGTTTTTCGGTCACAATTATATTTTTAACATTAATTGCAATAGTTGCATCAATTGCCCTTATTTTTGTGCCACCACTAGCGGATGATCTAGCTCGTTTCGTTAAGGTTTTACCTCAAATATTAGATTCCGTTCGTATTTTTGGAAGTGATATGGGTTTTAAAGATATGTCATTAGCTATTTCTGATTTGTCTAAAGGTATTTCAAGGGGACAAATTTTATCAATTATAAAAGATGCAATTTTTGGATCAACTGGGTTTTTTGCAACCACTTCGGTATTTTTTAGAGGTATTGTTAATACTGTTCTTACTTTTGTTTTAGCTTTTTATTTAGCATTAGAAGAGCGAGGTGTTCAGAAGTTTTTACGTTTAGTAACTCCTAAAATTTACGAATCTTATATAGAAGATTTATGGGCTCGTGCACAGAAAAAAATCGGTCTCTGGATGCAAGGGCAAATTCTACTTTCTTTACTTGTTGCTCTTTTAATTTATGTTCCAAACCTTATTCTTAATATGCCTTATGCGGCACTTCTGTCAGTGTTGGCCTTTGTTGGAGAATTAGTTCCAATGATTGGTCTTACTTTTTCTGCAATACCAGCAATGTTTATTGCTTGGACACACGGCGGTTCAAGTCTTTTAATTACTGTTTCTATAATTTATTTAATTATAGGTCAACTAGAAAGCCATGTACTTTACCCTAGAGTAATGAATAAATTAGTTGGAGTTCCATCAGTCATTGTTATAATAGCTCTCGTGGTTGGAGCAAAGTTAGCGGGTATCTGGGGTGTTATACTTTCAGTTCCACTTGCTTCCATTTTAATGGAACTCGCAAGTGATTTAGAAAAAAGAAAAAATCTTCCAAAAGAAGAATAATTTATGAATAAACCTTTTTATATAACAACAACGCTTCCTTATGTAAACGCAGAACCTCACATAGGTCATGCTATGGAATTTGTTCGTGCTGATGTGATTGCTCGATATAAAAAGTCACTTGGGTATGATGTATTTTTTAATACTGGAACTGATGAACATGGTATAAAAATTTTAGAAGGTGCAGAAAAGGAAGGAATGAATGTACAAGAGTATGTAGATAGGAACGCTGCTCGTTTTAAAGAGCTTTATCCAAAACTTGGTATTACAGATGATATACATTTTATTCGTACAACTGATGACAAACATATAAAAGCAGCGCAAGAAATTTGGAAGAGATGTTTTGATAATGGTTATATTTATAAAAAAGAATATGAGGCAAAATATTGTGTTGGTTGTGAACTTTATAAAACAGACAGTGAGCTTGTAAATGGAAAATGTGAAGTTCACCCAAATCGTGATATTGAAATTATAAAAGAAGAAAATTACTTCTTTGCTTTTTCAAAGACTGAAAGTAAATTACGTGAACTTTATGAAAAGAATCCAACTCTAGTTGTTCCAGATTTTAGATTTAATGAAATTAAAGCATTCTTAGATAGAGGATTGGAAGATTTTTCTATATCACGACTTAAAAGTAAAATGTCATGGGGTGTGCCAGTACCAGGGGACGACGAGCACGTTATGTATGTTTGGTTTGATGCATTAACAAGTTATATCTCTACTTTAGGATGGCCTGAGATAGATGGCTTTGAAAAATATTGGGAGCAAATTGGTGCTGAAAAAAGAGAAGTGACGCAATATTGTGGTAAGGATAATCTTCGTCAGCAATCTGCTATTTGGCAGGGCATGCTTTTAGCTGCAGGACTTCCGCCCACAACAAATATTATTATTGATGGATTTATCATATCTCACGGGCAAAAAATGAGTAAGTCTATTGGAAATGTAATAAATCCATTTGATATTATTGAAATGTTTAAAGAGTTAACTGACTATCCTGAGGACGTGCTTCGTTTTATTTTGCTTCATGAAGTTCCAAGTTTTGAAGATGGAGATTTGACGGTTGAAGCAATAAAGATTGCATATACTGCATATCTTGCAAATGGGATTGGAAATTTAACTAGTAGAATAATGAAGATGGCCACTGTAAATCAGGTAAGAGGAAAGAGTTTAAAGGGAAGAGTAATACGGGAAATAAAAAACTTTGATATAAATGCTTCGTTAAAAGAAATTATACACGAAGTGAGTTTGATTGATGAATATATTGCTACAAATGAACCATTTAAAGTTGTAAAAATAGATGCTGAAAAAGGAAAAGAAATGATAGAACATTGTTTAAATTCTTTAGAATCTGTAGCAGAAGATTTGTCTGTTTATTTACCACGTACATCCACAAAAATTTTAGAGTGCATTCGTTCCAATGCAATGCCAGAAAAGTCACTTTTCAATAGACTTCCATAATTAATAAATTATGACACCAGAAACACAAGGATTGGTTGATATAGCGCGGTTAACTTTTAAGTTTGCTCTAGTTGATAGAGTGACTATGTTAGAGGATGGAGAAAAATATGAATCAGATACTGACCACACAGTTATGCTTGCGGTTTGTGCTTGTGCATTAGCCGAAGCTTCGTATAAAGATAAATTAGATATCGGAAAAGTAGCACAGTTTGCCATAGTTCATGATTTAGTTGAAGCTTATGCGGGTGACACTAATTCTATTAATATAACAGATGAAAATCGCGGAAAGAAAGAAATGAAAGAAGCGGAATCATTGAAGAGAATAGAAAGTGAATTAGGTCGTGTATATCCATGGATTCATAAAACAATAGAAGAATATGAAAGATTAGACACCAAAGAAGCACAATTTGTAAAAACTTTAGATAAAGTAATGCCAAAGATTTCTCATACTTTAAATAAAGGAGTGGCGCTTAAGAAATTAGGTGTATCTAAAGAAGAAACTGAAAGCCACTTTTCAATTCAAATGAAAGAATATAAAGAAAAATATGGAAAAGAATTTCCTCTGCTTATAGATATTTTGGGAGAATTCATGGATGCAGTTGTAAAGGAAACGTATGTATAGCTTTTTTGATATTCATTCACATTTACATGACAAAGCTTTTAAGCCTGATTTGGAGGAGGTTATTTCTGAGATGAAAAAAATGGTTTTGGAACTATAACGGTTGGTACTGGTTTAAAAGAAAGTAAAGATGCTTTAGCGTTGGCGGACGCCCATACAAATATTTTTGCAACAATTGGCCTTCACCCAGGAGATAATCCACTTGAAGTTTATGATGAGGAAGCATATGAGAAACTTGCAAGACATGAAAAAGTTGTAGCCGTGGGGGAGTGTGGATTAGACTATTATTATATTGAAACTTTTTTTGCAAAAGAGCGTGAACAAAAAGGAATAACTTGGAATGAAAATGAGGAAAAAGAGAGACAGAAAAAAGTTTTTCAAAAACAAATAGATTTAGCTATAAATGTTGGTAAACCTCTTATGTTACACGGCAGGCCGACTAAAGGTAGTATGGATGCTTATGAGGATATGCTTGATATGTTGGAAAAGTCTAAAAAAATACATGGAGATAAATTAAAAGGAAATGCTCACTTTTTTGCAGGAGATATAGATATTGCAAAGAGGTTTATTGATATTGATTTTACTGTAAGCTTTCCGGGTGTAATTACTTTTTCACACGATTATGATGATGTGGTTCGTTATGTTCCACTTCATATGATTCATGCCGAAACAGACAGTCCCTATGCAACGCCAGCACCTTATCGTGGGAAGAGGAATACCCCACTTCTGGTACAGGAAATTGTGGCGAAAATAGCCATCTTAAGACAAGAGCCATTTGAGGAGGTAAGACTTAAGTTATTAGAAAATGCTAAAAGAGTTTTTGGTGTATAATTAGTTTTAATGAAATCTATAAAGATAGTTGAGGTAAAATCAGGCGTTGGAGCAGGTACAGTTGGGGCAAGTTTAGGTGTTGATGAAATTAAAAAAATCGCTTCCGAAATCGGAAGCGATTTTTTTAAGCGTTATGAAAGTTTTGAAATCAAAAATATAAGTGAAAAAGAGAAAGATAGTAATAATTTTGTTTGTGCTAAAAATATAAAAGAAACATTAGAAATAAGTGAACAAATTGCAGAGCGTGTAAAAAATATTTTAGATGAAGAAAATTTCCCACTAGTTATAAGTAGTGACCACAGCACTTCAATTGGAACTATCGCAGGAATTAAAATGGCACATAAAGATAAAAGGATTGGAGTTATTTGGATTGATGCTCATTCTGATTTGCATTCGCCATATACTACCCCAACAGGAAATATGCATGGGATGCCAGTACTTGCCTCATTGGGAATGGATAATTCAGAAAAGAAAGTAAGAGAAATAGGTGAGAATATTTTTAATGAATGGGAAAAATTAAAAAATTTAGGAAAGATTTGTCCTAAAATTAATTACGAAGATTTAGTTTATGTTGGCCTTCGTGATTATGAAGAGCAGGAAAAATTTTTAATAGATAAATATAATTTACCAGTAATTGCATCTCAAGAAATTACAGATTTAGGAATAGAAAAAGTTGTAGATAAAATTTTAAGTACTCTTTTTGCTTGTGATTATATTTATATTTCATTTGATGTTGATTCACTTGATCCGTCAGTAAGCAAGGGTACTGGAATATCAGTACCGGACGGTTTAAAAGAAATAGATGCGACAGAAATAATTATTGGATTAATGAAAAGTGATAAAGTTTGCTGTTTTGAAATAACTGAGATTGACCCAAGCCTTGATAATGACAAGCCTATGGCAAAAGTAGCCTTTAATATATTAGAAAGAACGGTAAATCATTTAAATAAGGGTCTTTAAAAAATATATTGACTTTTGTCTATTAAACGCGCACTATAAAGTCAGCCAGTACACCCATCAACCAAACGAAAGGAGGGCAACATGGCTACTGAGAGCAAAAGACCAACGCGTACCCATGTGTCCGGGTTCGTTAAGGGTTTTCACGAAAATTGTGGACACGGCGTGATAAATTTCCGAGTTGTTGAGCAGAAATTTGTTCTGCCAAGAGCGTCGACATTTGCCTCGGAGATTACCAAGGCCAAAAAGAATGATTGGAATGTTCTTGTTCTATTCAATGATGATGGGACATTTCATCCAAAAATCACAGGTGTCATTATTAAGCCAAAATGGCGCCAACACAATGCTGCTTCTAATGGAGAAAGCTATGAGACGGTGAAAGCTATCAAGTAGTTGATCCATTGTTGTAGGTATTAAGCAGATAAGGTCTGATTGCATGCAAGCAATCAGACCTTTCCTTTTCTACTTGTAATTAAATAATACTAGTAGTAGAATTCTGTTAAACAATTAAAGAGAGGTGTTCTATGATAGCTTTTACTCAAAGTGTTCTTGTTGTTTATGTTGTTTTTTATGTCGGTAGAGCTTTTGCAAGGTTTTTGAATTCTTTGTTTCGACAAGTTTTTCATTTACCTTGTGAAAAAAATACAGGCAAATTATTACAACAGGCTACAGATAGCGACAGGGTTGCATTCAATTTGTTTAGAAATATAGGGGCTTCACAGATTCTTTTAACCCCCATATTCGCGGCTGTTCTTTTGATTTCTGAGGTGCTTTCTATTGAGGACGTAAAAAACATAATAGCTTTCGATTTTAACGACCTCCTCATGTATATAATCCTCTCGCTCGGTTGCTCCTTTTTGTGGGTTATAATTGTCCTATTTGCCGTATCTCACAGTAAAAGGATATTTTATTTATTCACAAGGGAATTAAAAGTCCAAAAGCCAACAAGGTAAGGATTTGATGGAGAATAAGGCCGACTGCCACCAGCACTCAGGCCTTTTCTTTTGACTAATTTCGTGTTAGAGTATGGGACTATGACTGAAATAAATGAAACCATAGTAGACAGCCGAGTTTATGAGATTTCTTTCATCTTTGATAACAAACTAGATGAAAGTGCGGCGCTTGAGAAAGGAAACGCGATCAAGCAGTCTATTGCTACCCTAGGAGGTAGCTTCATTTCAGAAGAAGCTCCGTATATGCGTGAGCTTGCTTATGAAATGACACGCGTTGTTAATAACATGAATGTTCGTTTCAATGTCGGATATTTTGGATGGATAAAATTCGAAATGGAAGGCTCTAAAGTTAAGGAGCTTGAAAAAGGCCTTAAACTCGATGAAGAAATTGTGCGCTTTATGATTGTATCAACTGTTCGTGAGAATACTGTTTATACAAAGCGTGCTCCAGTTATAAAAGCAGAATCTTTAGTAAATAATGAAGATGATATCAACATTGATACAACTAAAGAACCTGAGCTTATAATTGATTCTGTTCCTGAAATTTTTGCAGAAATTGCACCAGAGGTTGTAGTTGAAGAAGTAGCTAGCGAGGAAACTAAATAAGGATTACACTTAAGACAGCCATTAGCTGGTAGCCATTAGGCATTAGCTAATCTGAATTCAATTACTAAGCTAATAGCTAAAGGCTAAAAGCCAACAGCTGTAAAAATCTATGTATTTAAACAAAGTATTTGTTTACGGAAACCTTACTCGTGACCCAGAACAGAAATCTCTTCCTAATGGAACTGCTGTAACTAACTTCTCTTTAGCAACTAACCGTATCTATAAAGATGCGGCAGGGGCTAAGCAAGAGCAAGTTGAATATCACAATATAGTAGTATTCGGAAGACAAGCAGAAACTAGTGCTCAGTACCTTAAAAAAGGACAAGGCGTAATGATAGAAGGACGCATACAGACACGCTCATGGGATGATAAAGTCTCAGGTGAGAAAAAGTATCGTACAGAAATTATTGCAGATTCAGTTCAATTCGGTCCTAAATCAGGTGGAACAACGGGGCCGTCAGTTGATGGTGGGCATCCTGTAGCGAATGCAACACCAGTTGCGAGTGCAGCGCCGGATTTGGAGACCATAGACTATGGCGATTCCAACATTAACGTAGACGACATCCCATTTTAAACAGCCACTAGTATTGCATCTACTTCGTTAGATAAACTTTTTTCTCCCGCAATGTACTATGTGTACATTTTGGTCGAAAAAAGTTTCTCTGCCTCGTATCTACAACACTATTGTCCGTTTAAAACCCGTAAGCAATATAAACAAAATTATTTAGAACATTAAGAATTTGTATCAATCTAAAATCTAGTGTCTAACATCTAAAATCTATTACTATGAAAAAACAAGATCACTTTAACCAAAACAATATAAAGTTCATTGACTACAAGGATACAGAAATTCTTGCAAAGTTTTTGAACCCACATGCTCGTATTCTTAACCGTCGCAAGACTGGTCTTACAGCCAAGAATCAGCGTTCACTTGCAAATGCTATCAAGCGTTCAAGATTCATGGGTCTCCTTCCCTACGTATCTCACTAAACGTCTTAAATCACTTCATCTGCTTCGTTAGAGGAAATTTTTTCTCCCGCAAAGTACTATTCGTACATTTTGGTCGAAAAAATTTCCTCTGCCTCGCATCTAAAGCAATTTAAAACGTTTAGCAATAAATATAACATTGTGTTAAAGATAAAAGCGACCTCTTAC
>CAILKS010000051.1 GCA_903834855.1 uncultured bacterium
AAGTGGAATATCTCTTTTTTGGGTATATACTTTAAATATATAATTAAAAACTCATCAAAAAAATTATGATAAATAATAAAACAAAAAATCCTTTTCTTTTAGCAATACTGGCTGGAATGCTTATTTTGACTTTTTTCATTCTTAAACCATTTCTAGCGACATTAGTTCTTGCTGCTATTTGTGCTGTGGTACTTCATCCAATTTATAAAAAAATATCAAAATTAATTGGTAATCATGAAGCAACAGCAGCTTCTATTACTGTGGTTCTAAGCATTGTTTGTATAATAATACCCCTAACGCTTTTAGGTACACAAATGGTACGTGAAGCAGCACAACTTTATGGATCTTTTTCTCAAATAGATGACAAGCAAAGCGGGTTAATTGCTGTAATTAATAATCTTGGACAAGCTTCAGAAAAATTTATACCAGGAACTGGAAATTACTTTGCTGACGTTGCAAATAATATAACTATATATATTAAACAAGCTCTTGCTTGGTTAATTGGTAATTTGGGTCAAGCTCTTTCTAGTGCTTCTGTTTTGTTGCTTGATTTATTTATTTTCTTTATGTGTTTTTATTATTTATTAAAAGATGGAGAGAGTCTTAAAAAAGCTTTAATTAAATTAAGCCCCCTTGATGATACTGATGACGAGACTGTTTTCAAGCGCCTAGAATCATCTGTTAATTCAATTATTAAAGGAAATTTAGTTATAGCATTTCTACAGGGAATATTAATGGCTGTCGGATTTTATTTATTTGGTTTACCAAATGGAATACTTTGGGGTAGTGTTGCAATTATTGCATCGCTTGTACCACGCATCGGAACAGCTATTGTGCTTATACCTGCAGTCCTTTATCTTTTTGTGGTTGGAAACACAACGCCAGCTATTGGCCTGGCTGTTTGGGGAACTTTAATTGTTGGATTGATAGACAATATAATGGGACCAAAATTAATTGGAAAACATCTACAGCTTCATCCGGTTTTTATTCTACTTTCTGTTTTGGGTGGTTTAGTACTATTTGGTCCAATTGGAATATTTTTAGGTCCGCTCGTTATAAGCTTATTATTTGCACTTCTTTCTATTTATTCAAAAACAACCGTTTAATTTACTATCGATTGTTTTAAAACTGATATACTTAGGGGTATGATAATAAAAACTATAAAAAGTATTACTTTTTGGATGGCGGCTATTGTTGCGATAATCGTAATAGCCGGGGTTTATAGATTTAATTTTACTAATGGAGGAGATGTAATTAATACATTAAGGGATGTCAAAAATCTTACTTATATTGTTGAAAACGAAACATTTAACTTAGTTAATGGTGTAGCTAATAATGAAACAATAAAAGAATCAAAGACAAAAAATACTTTATCTATTTTTGGTGAGCCAATTTATGGAGATTTAAATGGAGATGGAGTAGGAAATGATGCTGCAATAATTCTAGTAAATAATCCTGGTGGAAGTGGTACATTTTATTATGCAGTTCTTGCAATAAATACAAATGGAGAATATAAAACTACAAATGCACTTCTGTTGGGTGATAGAATTGCTCCTCAAACAGTTGAAATACAAGATGGTATAGCTCTCTTTAATTATGCTGAAAGAAACGCTGGAGAACCAATGACGACACAACCATCTAATGGTAAAAGTTTATGGATAAACTATGACGCAAACTCTGGAAAGATAAGTGAATTAGTTAAACCACAGTCTGATTAATTGAATAAATAAGTTATAATTAAAATATGGAACAAGAAATAAAAATAAAATTAGAAGAACAAAGTGCGAAGATTGATGCAATTTTAGAATCAGTAGAAAAAACAAGAAAATATTTCCTAACAACTATGTGGATTACTGTCGCAGTAGTTGTATTACCAGCAATTGGATTAATTTTTGTTATACCTGCATTTTTAAATTCATACGTTGGAGCACTTGCACAGTAACGTGAGGCAGAAAGTAATTAGCAAATAGCAATTAGGGAGATGAATTCGTATTAAATACTATTTGCTAATTACTTACTGCTAATTGCTATCTAAAATGAATAAGGAACTTAAAAAACTAAATACTCCTCAAAAAATACAAGGTTATTTGGATTCTATACCTTTTAATTATGAGAAAAATGGAGAGACTTGTATGTCCCCTTTTAAGGTATTAAAGGCGAAAAAAGCTCATTGTATAGAGGGTGCAATGCTTGCAGCCACTGCAATGGCTCTACATGGTCAAAAACCCCTCGTAATGAGCTTAAAAGTAAAGAGTGGTGATTATGACCACGTTGTGGCTTTGTTTAAATATAAAGGATTTTGGGGTGCAATCAGTAAAACCAACCATTCTGTTTTGAGGTATCGTGATCCTATTTACAAGACTATTCGCGAGCTTGCTCTTTCTTATTTTCATGAGTATTTCTTAACTAAGACTGGAGAGAAAACATTAATTGGATATTCTAATCCAATAAACTTAAATCGCTTCGGAAAAAAATGGCAAACATCTCCTCTTGATTTATGGAATATAGCTAGAACAATTTATGACATTAAACATATTCCTATAATTCCAAAAGGAAATGAAAAATACATTCGTAAGGCAGGCAAAACGGAAATGGCCGCTGCAAATATACGGGAGTGGAAGTAAAATAATATTAAATTATGTGAGGACATCATTTTAATTTTCAATTATCAATTTTCAATTTTCAAAAAATACATACGAAGTGCATGTCATTCCCACGAAGGTGGGAATCCAGCTCTTGCATTTAGTTTGAAAATTGATAATTGGAAATTGAAAATTATTTTGTACTCCTACCAACCTATTCCTGCTATAATTAACACATGTCTTTCTTACGAAACAACTTGTGGTGGATGGTGTTACCAATAGTAGTTTTCATTTACTTCAATTTTCTACAACCAAAACCATGTACCTCCCCTATTACTTATAAACTAGGAACAGTTGATGCTGGCTTTGGATTATCTGAAGCTAAATTAAAATTATCTTTAGATTCTGCATCTAAAATATGGACAAAAGGTCTTGATAAAGATTTATTTATATATGACAAAAATGGAAAAGTTACAATAAATTTAATTTATGATAATAGACAAAAAACTACTCAACAAAATACAATCTTAAAAGCTGATATTTCTAAAACTAGCCAATTAGCTGACTCTTTAAAAAAAGAATACGAATCACTAATGAAAGATTTAGAAGTAAATAAACAATTATACAGCGATGAGCTTTCTATTTTTGCAACAAAGCAAAAAAGTTATTCTGATCAAGTAGACTACTGGAATAACAACGGTGGTGCTCCAGCTGATATTTATAATAATTTAGCTAAAGAAAGAAATGCTTTGATGGGTGAACAACAAATATTAGAAACAAAAAGACTCGCTATAAATGATTCTGCTGATAAAATAAATTCTTTTATTCAGAAATACAATTTATTAGTGGGAGATGTTAATGAAAACATAAATGAGATAAATAAAGTTGCCGGACAAGAATTCCAAGAAGGTACATACGACCCAAATACTGATACAATTAATATTTATGAATTTAGTACACAGGATAAATTAACACGTGTTCTAGCACATGAGTTAGGACATGCTTTAGGTGTAGATCACAATACAAATCCAATATCAATTATGTATTCATTAAATAAAAGTAATACACTTTATTTAACTAAAGAAGACATAGCTGACCTAAAGGTTGTATGTAAGATTAAGGGGCAATAGCGTGAAGCAGTTTCAAGTTTCCAGTTTTTAGTTTCCAGTAAATACATAAATAGTCGCGCCTATGGCGCGACTATTTATGTATTTGTATCTTCTTGAAACTTGGAACTTGAAACTCTTCTATAGTCTGGCCTCTTGTAAGTCTACCCGACTGTCCTTCACTACTTTAAATTTCATTCTTCCAACAATACGATTATTATCTACTTTCACAGTCACACGCCACAAACCTTCTGTAATATTTTGTTTTTGAGAATATGCCCTATATCCATTTTCTCTTCCACCCTCTAATATAAAAGTTATCGGCTCATCATAGGAAACCCATTTATTTATTGTTGTATCATAATATTCCCAAACATATGAAATCGGAGCAGTTAATTCTGCCGGTGCGTTCACTGCACTAAAAAAATATACGCCATTATCTGATGGGGTTAAATGATACACGGGTGTTAAATATTTAGAAAAATTACGTGTATCTATTTCTTTCTTTACAAAATATTCACCGCTTACATCCCTTTCCACATAATGATAAATACCAGCATCTTTAAGAGATAGCGGTACTGCTGGTAAAACATTTAAAAAATAAAGCATGGCGACAAACATTGGAACACCTAATGCTAAAGCATAACCACGCCCAGCATTATCATAAGCATTTTCTGAAGAAAATTTTAAAATAAAAATATAACAAAGGAATATAATAACTGTTAAACCAATACTTATTCCAAAAGTTATATCGTTTTGAACTTTGAGGAAAAGTGGTACGTTAAAAATTATATAAAAAAGCGTCGCAATAAGTAATATACCAACATCCAAAGTAAATCTAAAATCATGAGTAGAAACAAATTCATTAGCAAAAATACAAAGTATGAGTATTAAAAATAATGGCCACGATACAGATAATTGAGCACTTCTGATTGCATAAATAAAAACGAAAGAAAGTGCAGACCCTGAAAAATAAGAAATACAAAATGTAACAACTGAATATATTTTTTGTTCGGCTTCACTTGCTGTATTTCTTGAAACTAACCACTCACGGAACATTATTGAAATTGAAATTATGCATAAATAAGTAAGAACAACATATCTAGCAAGTGGATGTTCAATATCTGGTAACATAAAAGCGTCAAAAATAAATCCAGCTAGAAATATAAGGGTGCTTGTATGGGCTAAAGTATTTTTAAAACCTTTTGTTAATCTCTGCATGTTAAAAGTGTATCACTAAAAGCCTTTACCTTACATGGTATAATCAGGGTTATTATTTCTCTTTATGACTCATACTAAATCTGGAAAAGCATTACCAATACTATTTATCACCTTACTAATTGATTTAATTGGTATTGGTATGGTCATTCCGATAATACCAACACTTTTCACTGATCCAACATCCCCTTCCTTTATGTTGGCTGCATATGCATCGAACCATTGGTATATTATTGCTGGACTGGTTCTTGGATTTTATGGATTAATGCAATTTATAGCTGCTCCAATACTCGGAGAACTATCCGATATGTATGGTAGAAAAAGATTATTAACAATTGGAGTTGGGGTGCTCGCAATATCACAAATATTTTTTGGAGCTGGTATTTTAGTTAAATCTCTGTGGCTTATTTTCATTTCAAGAATGATTGCTGGATTGGGTGGAGCAAATTTTAGCATAGCTCAAGCTTCTATCGCCGATATAAGTGCACCAGAAAATCGTGCTAAAAATTTTGGTTTAATTGGAGTAGCTTTTGGACTTGGTTTTATTTTGGGCCCTGTATTTGGTGGTTACATCGCGCATGCGACAAATTCTGCTGCTATGCCATTTTTCGTAGCTGGAGCACTGGGAATAATTAATTTAATTTCTGTATCACTATTCTTACCAGAAACTCATCATGTTAGATCTGAAAAGAAAAAAATTCCAATATTTAAAGGAATACAAAATTTAAAACAAGCTTTGACTGATAAAGAAGCGTCTCGTGTATATATAACCAGTTTACTTTATATGATTGGTTTCTCATTTTTTAATTCTTTTTCCGGAATTTATTTAACACATAAATATGGTTTGAGTGAAGCAGCGCTGGGAACATATTTTGGAGTTATTGGAGTTTGGATTGTTATAACTCAAGCTGTCATTCTAAGATTTATAACAAAAATTTATAATGAAAAACAAATTCTTCGTGTGACATTATTATCAATGGCAACAGCTCTTTTTATTTTACCTTTTATTCCAACATTATTTTTGCAATATTTATTTATTCCATTTTTATCTATTCCTCAAGGTTTGACCATGGCAAATATTAGTTCATTAATTAGTAAAAGTGTTTCAAAAGATAAACAAGGTGCAGCTCTTGGAATAAATGGCTCAATTGGTGCATTTTCTCAAGGAACAATTCCAGCATTAAGTGGTTTTGTAAGTTCTGTATTTGGTGTTATCTTTCCATTTATAATAGGTAGTATCTCTATTGTTGGAGCTTGGTATGTTTTGTTTATAAAAAGTGAAAGAAAGTAAGTTATACTATCATAATAACTTATACAATTATGAAAAATACTATTTTTGCAATTATGCTTACTGTTTTGGTTATTGGTGGTGGCTGGTTTTATTATAATTTTACACAATATGCTCCAAAAACTTATGTAAAAGATATTGAGGTGACTAATTCTGACGATACAGCCAATAAGAATATAATAAGTACAACAATAAATACTGAAACAGGCACAACTAGTACAACAACACCATTATTTACTCTTACCAGTATTGCTTCGCATAAAGACGCCTCAAGTTGTTATTCCGTAATTTCTAAATCTGTTTATGATTTAACTATGTGGGTAAATATACATCCAGGAGGAAAAGGAGCGATACTTTCTATTTGTGGACGTGACGGAACAGAGGCTTTTATGAATCAACATAAAGGTGGTGATAAATTTATGAAAATTCTTTCACGTTATAAAATTGGTAATTTAATGTAAAAAATATGTCAGACATTTTTTTACCATTACATTTAATATCACTTGCTTTCGTTGTTTTTTATATTTTTCAAGCTGATCATATGGGTTTTAATTGGATACGTGGAAAAGTATCAACTCTTGATCAATCTACAGTTGAAAAATATCACAAGAGAACATGGTTTGGACTCATGCTTATGATATTAACTGGTTTTGTTTTGTTTTGGCCGATGAGAGAATATTTACTGACGCGTCCACAATTTCTAATAAAAATAGCTTTTGTTGCAGCTTTATTTTTAAATAGTTTTGTAATTGGAGCTCTTTCTAAAACCTCAACAACTAAAACATATGCTTCATTAAGTTTTAAAGAAAAACTACCACTTATAATTAGTGGTGCTGTTTCTACTATTTCATGGCTTGGAGCAATAATAATGGCTTTCTTTTTGGAGCAAGAGTAGAAAGATAGTTTCAAGTTTCCAGTTTTTAGTTTCAAGTGAATTAATAAAGGGTGAAGCCTACGGCTTCACCCTTTATTAATTCTTTTTTTGTATCTTCTGGAAACTGGGAACTAAAAACTTGAAACTAGTCTAAAAATCTACAAACCCACCAATATATCTTGCTTCATAAACACAAGCACTATCTTTATAAATTTTTTCTGTTCCTGAAAATGATGGGAGTTCTCCTTCTAATATATTTTCATATCTTAAATTTCCTTTATCAAAAAGTTTTGGGCCACGATATGGCATATCTTCTGTACTATTAGAAAGAGCCTCTATTAAAAATGGATAAACTTCTTTTGCTTCAAAATTAGTATGAACAAAACCATAATAAACCATCATCCATATTGGCTTATTTTCTAAAAATACAACTTCACGTCCACCATATGGTTCGCCGCCAAAATAATTATCATGCATTTTATATCTTCCAGCTGAAAAAGTAATCGTCGTTGAACGATCAAATTCTTTTTTCTTTATTGACTCATCACCTGATGCATATGTGGCCCTACTGGCTTCAAGGATAAACTTTTTTAAATCTTTTTCGTGCATATTTTTATTCTATAATTGATAACAAAATGGCTCTAAACGCTGTCCAACCATGAATATCAGAAACTTCTAACAGATAACGCTTTTCGAGCAGTTCTAGGATGGTTTTTGAACCGATAGTGTGTGGATACTGGGTTGCAAGTCTTGAAATCTCACTTTTAGTTTCAGTATTTTCTCCAACACGAATAATTAACCCTTGACGTAATATTTCTATAAACTCATCATACGTTTTAATAGCAGAAGAATTATTGATATGTAGTTTACCAGTAATCTCTAATACCTTTTTTCCATCTTTTAAACAAACATATTCTAACAAAGAAATAAGTAATTCTTGTTCTGGAGCACCAAGAAATAAAGTTACATCTTCGTCTTTTATTTTCTTTCCACCTGTAGTTAAAATTTGCTCAAGTATTCCTATTGCGTCACGATATGACCCCATGCTATGACGGGCAATTAATTCTGCGCTTTCACTTGTTATTGAACTCCCCTCTTTTTCTGTTATATAAATCAATCTATCAGCTAATGTTTTATTATCTGGTTGTTTAAAATTAATTGTCTGACAACGAGAAATAATTGTTTGTGGAAGTTTATTTGGATCAGTTGTAGCTAAAATAAATACAATGTGACTTGGTGGTTCTTCGAGAGTTTTAAGAAGTGCATTTGCTGCTTCTTTCGTGAGCATGTGTGCTTCGTCCACTATATAAACTTTAAAAGGTGAAGAAAAAGGTGCAGTGCGAACAGCTTCACGTAACTCACGTATCTCATCTATTCCACGATTACTGGCAGCATCTATTTCAATTATATCCTCTGGGTTACATCCAATGTCGTGCGCAAAAATTCTGGCAACAGTTGTCTTTCCTGTCCCACGACTGCCACAAAACATATACGCATGGCCAATTTTTTTCTGTTTAATAGAACTTGTTAGGAGCTCAACTATTTGTTCTTGACCAACAACATCCGAAAAAGTTTGTGGGCGATATTTACGATAAAGTGCCAAGTGATTTTCTTTCATAATTAAAAGTATAACACGGGGTAGAAATTAGAAAAAACCATATAAAAAAAACAAAAACTGCCACGTTTGTGGCAGTCTCTGGGGGTTGCAGTTTTACTTGATTACTTTCTTTTTTGGGAAAGTGTACATTGCGCCAAGCATTAAAACTCTATCTGGAACCTTTGATTCAACTCCAGATACAAATTTCCACGTAGGAGCCCCGAGCTCTACGATGATATTCTGTCGGTGAAGATCACTCTTCGTTCGAAGAACTCGGTCTTCTTCTTTGGGTTCTAGAACGAATCCGTCATGTGTAATAAGTACAGGTGCCGCATAATCGGCACAGTATTTTTCTCCGTGCATATCACACCAAATGATTTTTGGTTTTTTTAGTTCTTCTATTTGTCCAGACAGAAAATAAAACTGTTCTTCTTTTTGTTCAAGCTTTTGTTTGAAGTCTTTTGATGACGAAACATGAAACCAAAGAATGCCGACGATCAAAAGAAAAAGCCCAATATAAAACAAGTTCATCGCGAATTGATTATTCGCTAAAGTTGTCATTTGCAACCTCCAGAAGCTACTCGACTAGCAGTTATGTACAATTCATTTCCTAACATTAGGAAATATAGTTAGTGTCGAGATTAACTAAAACATAATACTATAAAAAATCATTTCTGTCAAAAAAATAACTAAATTAGTTTATCAATAAATAAATTTATCTTTTCTTCAATTTCCCTAGAATTATCACACTCCATTAAATCCATTCTTAATTCTTTTGCTCCATCAAATCCGTGAACATAAGCTTTATAATGCTTTTTCATTATTGCAAAGTTTTTTATGTCTCCAAGTTTTTCTTCAAAAAGTTTTGTATGCTCTATTAAAATTTTTAGACGTTCTTCTAATGTTTTTTCTATTTCGTTATTTTCTCCAAAAAGCCACGGGGTTCCAAATATCGCCCGTCCAATCATTACACCAACACATCCAGTGCTATTTGCTTTTTCTTTTCCATCTCTTACAGACTTAACATCACCATTACCAAGCAAAATAGTTCCACCATCTTTTACTTCACCAGTTTTTTCTCTTACTAATTTTGCAACATCACTCATCAGATTCCAATGGGCATCTACTTTACTCATTTCTTTTCTTGTACGAAGATGCACTGTAAGCACTGGCACATTCATTTCCAAAATTTTTGGTAACCACTCTTTATATTCTATTTTATTAAAACCAAGACGAGTTTTTACAGATACGGGAATATCAACAGCTCCCTCTTGTGCAGCACGAATTACTTTTTGTGCCAACCGCCAATCTTTCATATGTGCGGCTCCTGCCCCTTGCTTTTCTATACTTTTATCTGGACAACCCATATTTATATCTATTCCGTCAAAACCAAGCTCTCGGCAAAGAGCTGCTGCCTTTTTCATATTCTCCGGTGTAGAAGAAAACAATTGTGCAACTATTGGTCTTTCAATCTCTCCAAATTCAAGGTCACGTTTTAATACTTCACGACCAACACTACACAATCCATCAGCTGATACGAATTCTGTCCACATTACGTCCGGTCCTGTCGGCTTAGAATATTTTGCAATCATTGTTCTAAAAGCAATGTCAGTGACATCTGCCATTGGAGCTAAAACCGAAAGTGTTTCTCCTTTTAAAATCTTTTCATCTACAAGTTTCTGCCAAAAACCACGAAGTGGTTTTTGGTGTAATGGTTCTACTCCATGATTTTTTTGAAAGCCAAAAAAGGCAATCAGATTAGCGAATCGTTGTTGTAGCTGTTGTTGTAGCGTTTTGGACATAATTATTTGTCGTCGAAGCGTTGATTATAGTTGGTATAACGGTATTTGTAAACTTATAAAATACTTTATTATCAAATCTAACATCAAGATATTCCAGTCTGTCTTTCTTGGTTTCTAATAAACCCTTTAGTGGTTCAGTATCAATAGCACTTATAACGTTCGACCATTCTTTATCTAAATTTACCAGAAATGAAAGTTTGATATTACTTTTCATAAATTCATCAGAAATAATAATATCACCCAAAGGTAAAACACTAATATTATTTACATTAAATAAAACAGTGTTTATTTTAGGAATAATATTTGCAATCGCATTAAATAATAGTTCTGTACTAGTTGCATCTTCTATTATTATTTTATTTGCAATTAATCCATCTTTATTTTCTGTTTTAATAGTAGAAGAAGATACAATCAATTTTGGCAAACTTGTTACATCTTCAAGTGGTGTAAAAATATAACCGTCTTTTGTAATAGCTTCCGTATCATTTATTCTAAATAAAGGATTATATGGTGTAATAATAATACGCAAAGTGTGTAAAGATCTTATACTTATATTTACTTTATCAGTATCTGATAATCTTTCCTTTATTATTGATTTTATTTTTAATCCACGATAAGTAAAAATTTTATTCGTAGGAATTATTTTATAAATCGGAACAGTGGATAATTCTTGTAATTTATTTTGAATTTCTAAATTTGCTTCTGTTTTAGCTCCAATAATTTCATATGTATAAATAGTGAAAACATTTGTTCTAAAATATAAATAAAAAAAAACAAATAAAATAGCCAAAATAATAGCTCTTATAGTAATTTTTCTCCAGTGATTAAATGTGCTTCTTTTAATTTTCATTTATTAAATTGAATCTGCCTCATCTATTATCTACTGTCTAAAAGCTTTTCCAATTACTGTCTTTCCACCCATAAAAGGCACTAATACATCTGGCACTTTTATCGTACCATCTGCTTGCTGATAATTTTCAATAATTGTTGTAATCAATCGTGGTGTTGCAGCAGCCGTGTTATTTAGTGAATGAGCATAACGAATCTTTCCATCACTTTCCTTGTATCGAATATTTAATCTACGTGTTTGGAAATCATGAAAATAACTTGCAGAATGTGTCTCACGATACTTCTGTTGTGAAGGCATCCAAGCTTCAATGTCATATTTCTTAACTTGTCCTAAACCTAAATCTCCACCACAATTAATAACTGTATGATATGGAAGACCTAATTCTTCCATCATCTTTTCTGCATTATCACGAATCTCTTCATGAAAATTAACGGACATTTCATGTGAAGCCTCACATAGTACAACTTGCTCACATTTATAAAATTCATGCACTCTGACAAGCCCTTTAACATCTTTACCGTGACTTCCTGCTTCTTTTCTAAAACATGGACTCCATACAATATATTTTTTAGGAAGTTCTGATTGATTCAAAATTTCATCTGAATGATAAAACATTGTTGCAACTTCTCCAGTTCCAGCCATATAATCATTTCCGTCTTTATACAAATCATCTTCACCTTGTGGAAGATATCCAGTACCAAGCAAAGCTTCACGCTTCACAAGTGATGGCACAAGCATCGGAGTGAACCCTTTATTTTGCCATCTTTGCATAGCGTATTGCCAGACTGCCATCTCAAGCATTGCTCCATCGTTTTTCAAAAAGTAACCTCTGAAACCTGATGTCTTTGTGCCGCGTTCAAAATCCACCATATCTCCTCCTTCCATAAGTTCTATATGATCAAGTGGTGTAAAAGAAAAATTTGGAAATTCCCCCCAAGTCTTTACTTCAACATTATCCGCATCGCTTCCACCCTCTGGAACTGACATATCTGGAATATTAGGAACAGAAAGCATAAGAACACGCCACTCTTTCATTATCTCTTCCATTTGTTCTTCTTGTCTTTTCAACTCCTCTTTTATAGGACGCATAGACTCTATAATGTCATTCCTTTCCATAGCAGAAACTTGTGTAAGCTTTTCACTGGCAAAGTTTTGTTTCGCTCTTAAATCCTCAATATTTTTAAGTGTCTCTAAACGCTTTTGATCTAATACAACTAAAACATCCACATCAAAAGACAAATGCTTTTTTCCCACAGCCAATTTAATAAGGTCGCTATTTTCTCGAATGAATTTTATGTCTAACATATCCCTTATTTTATCATGTTTATTAAAAGTTTACACTTTTTAGGTTATACTCTAATTTATTATGACACAAAAAAATAGCAACGCCATATCTGAAGATTTAATGAATACAGTAACTATTGATTTACATAGAGAACATTACCATTACCATCCAAAAAACTTAAGAGATAATATTGCAAAAGGTATTGTCCATCTTTCTTCATTATGTGCAACTGTATTATTCAAACACCGTTATGGACATCGTGCTATTGTTTTAGAAACTATTGCAGCAGTCCCTGGAATGGTTGGAGCGCTCTTCCAACATCTAAAATCACTTCGTCTTATTCGTGATGACCAAGGATGGATAAAAATACTTCTTGATGAAGCCGAAAATGAACGTATTCACCTTCTTGTATACAGCGAAATAAATAAGCCGACATGGTTTGAACGATTACTTATTATCATTGCACAAATAATATTCTTTATTGTTTACTTTTTTGTATACCTTATTTCTCCTCGTACTGGTCATCGTGTTGTTGGATATTTTGAAGAAGAGGCAATACACAGCTATGAAAAATATTTAGCAAAAGTTAAAGAGGGGTTTTATGAAAATGTGGAAGCAACTACACTTGCAAAAACATATTGGGATCTCGCTCCAGATGCAAAATTAACAGATATCATTAATGCCACAATTAAGGATGAGATGCTTCATAGAGATGTAAATCATGAGTTTGCAGATGATAAAGTTGGAACTAATCTTTGGTGGTAGCCAATAGACGATAGAAAAAAGTCTATCGAAATCTAAAATAATAACTAATTACTAACTATTGTATCTCGTATTTAAACTACCAACTACAGACTACGAACTACCAACTATTAATCACTTCTCATCAAAGTGCCAAACCCCATCCCACCCTTTTATTTCTTTTAAAGAAAGAATGCGCTCATACATTTTTAATGATGGAATATCTCCTTTATCAGCAAGAATTTTAAACAAATTTTTAGCAATATCAAACTTCCCTTGTTGGTAATTAGAGAAGGCAATGTCATAATCTTTTATTAATTCTATTTTTGAAATATCAAATCTTGTTACTTCATACAATGTTGTCGCCTTACTCTTTCCTTTTACTGTAATCACATCCAATTTTCTCCACATAAACTTTTCATCATCAATTTTATTTCTCACCTCTTCAGTCACAAGTATTTGAACACCATATTTTTTAGTTAGACTTTCCACACGTGATGCGATATTAACAGTATCACCCAATATCGTATAATTAACTCTTTCTTTTGAACCAACATTTCCAACAATAACATTCCCAGCATGAAGACCAACACCTACAGCAAGAGATGTTTTATTTTCTTTATTAAAAAGTACAAGAGATTCTTGCATACGAAGTGCGGATTCTACAGCATGAAGCTGATGATCAGGAACATTAAGTGGCGCATTCCAAAATGCCATAATTGCATCTCCGATAAACTTATCAATTGTCCCCTTTTCTTCAAAAATCGCTGGTGTCATAGCACTAAAATAGTTATTTAATGTTGCTGTCAACTCTTCAGGAGATAATGACTCAGATAGTGTTGTAAATCCACGAAGATCCGAAAAAAGTACAGTTACTTCTTTCTTTTCACCTTTAAAGTTAAGCGAGCTGGAAGTTTTCATTAATTCACTTAAAACATCTTTATGTACATATTTTGAAAATAAAGATTGCACATATTCCCCTTGCTTTTTTTCTCTGAGAAATCTAACAAGTGTCATATAGCCACCGGATAAAATAACTGAAAGCAATAACCATGGTGCTGGAATAATAATCTTATAAGAGAAAAATATATAAGATACCAAAAATACAGAAATAGTGGTAAGTAATATTGCAATAGTTTGAAATAATATTGTCTTTAAATAATTTAGCAAAATTAATGGAATACTCATGAAAATAATAATCATGAAAATAATTTCTACTATAGATAAAGTTCTATCACCTTCTTTATTCAAAAGTGATGTAAACATACTTGCATGGACTTCTACACCTGGCATTTTTTCTCCAGAAATAGAAACAAAATGATCTTCTAGATCAAGAGAGGCTGATCCTATAAAAGCAACCTTTCCTTTTAAATTTTTAACATCAATTTTATCAGACAGAACATCGACTAGTGAATAAGTAGTTATCTTTGTAGGATAACGAAAATATTTATATGATGAATCTTCACAACTACTACTTGTAACAAAGGTAATAATTCTAAAAGCTTGTTCTCCAAGACTAAAGAGACAATCATTACCCTGTTTAATTTTTGGCGAATATCTCCTTACTTTTCCATCTAAATCTGGGTTAACATTTGAGGTTGCAGAAAAAATATTTGAATTTGAAGAAGTAGCAAGAAAACTAGGTAAATATTTTCCATGATC
>CAILKS010000052.1 GCA_903834855.1 uncultured bacterium
AACTACCATTGTTCAAGTTACGCAAATCTTGTCCAGGAGCGTTTGTACCATACTTGAAGTCTAGATAGAAGATTAGACCAGATGGTAGATTCATTGGTTGAACGCTTACGAATTCCTTCGCAGCGATTTCAGCAAACACACGACGAACCAATGGAAGAGCTACGCCAGCCCATTGTTCTGAACTGGTGGAGGTACCAGTTGTGGTTGCTTCGTCAAGCAATTGTTTTGCTTGGTTTTCTAATAGGATTGACATGTGTGCTTTTTCAACACCTTTGCATCCTTCTAGGAGGCCTGTCTTTTCCCATTTGCCTTGTAGTCCACGTGTTTCTGCCATCAATTTGGCCTGTGGATTCATATTGTTGGTCAATAGACCTTTAATATCCATACTCATATTTATATCTTTCTTTATTTAATTACTGTTAGGTTTTTACTCGCAAACTAATTTTACTTCTTGATTCCTGCGAGTTTTTGGAATCTTGAAGTCATCTCGTCAGCTTGTGGTTCTACGATAGTAGACACAGGCCGTGTTGATGATACTTGTTTGCTTGCCAAACCTTCGGTGATAGTATGAGCAGTTGTATTTGTCTTTTTCTTGACAACTGATGCACCAGAATTATTTGATTCGGCTAAAACTGTATATGCCAACTTGACTTCACGAATGTTTTTGGTCAAGTCGAAAGTGTTAATGATTCTAAGTTTTTGATCTTCAGTCAAACTCTTACCTTTGAATAACTTGTTTGTATAAAGCAACTTAGCATTCAATAGGTTAGTTTCTGATAGAACTCCTCTCATATACTGTACAGTACGTAGAGATTCAGCGAGTTGTTTTCTTAGAGATTCGTTTTCTTCGTTGATAGCAACTAAAGCTTCTGCCATTTCTTCGGTAGAAACTCCGTCTTCGTTATCTTCACCTTCAGCTACTGGAGAAGGAACTTGTCCTACAACTGGAGCTGGAGATGGAACTTGTTGAGCTGTTGGATCAACTGGGACTGGGGGTTGAACTGGAGCAGCGGGAGCAGCAGCTTCTTCTTCTTCCAATTCTGCTAGAAGTTCCTCCAAACTAACTTCTTCCATGTCGTTAGATGCAGATGGTACTTCACCTGCGTCATCCGAACCCATATCGTCAGAACCCATATCTTCAGATACTTCACTTTCCAATTCAGCTAGAATTTCGTCTAGTTCCTGACTTGTTACTTCAGCACCTTCTTCGACATCAGCGTCTTCTTCAAGTTTTGCGTCGAATTGTTGTTTACCAGCAGCAGTTGTGTTTTTGTTAGCAACTGGGGATGGATTTACTGGTTTAGCTGTCTTAGCTGTTAAACCATCATCTTTACCGATGTTAGAAGATCCAAGCTTTTCTTCGATCTTGTCTTCTTCTTCTTCGGTTCCTTCTTCCATTTCTCCTTTGAGTTTTTCCGCAAACATTTCTTTCATGCTTGCAGCAAAATTTTCTTCAAGGAATGTTTTTGCATTTGCCAATGCTGTTTCACGAACCGCTTTTGCGTCCGCAATGCTTTCTTTTAATAGATCGCTCATAATTATATTTCTGCCTTTCTTATTGTTATTTGTTTATGAAGCTATTGAAGAACTCCAAAGAAGATAGATCGCTGTCACATCAAAGAATGATGTATTTGAATAATAAATATAATTAAAAACGTAAATATATCAAAATATTTTATATTTATTGATATATGCCTGCAAAATCGCAAAAACAAGCCAGACTATTTAAATTGGTTAGAGCCTTGCAAAAAGGTAAAATTAAACCAAAAAAAGTATCTCCTCAAATTCGTAAAATGGCTAGTACTATCAAACCAAGTAGTGTAAAAGATTTTACCAAAGTAAAAGAAATCATTCGTAGATTAAAAGAAAATGAGTATAGTTTGGGCAAAATTAAAAAAGTTAGTGGTATAAGTTTTAAAAAACATTTATCTAAACAAGTTGGATTGCCATTTGATATAAAAGAACTACAAGTATTTCAAACCAAAGAAAATGGCTTTAGTGGGTTTGGAAAAACTAAATTTAAAGAAAATAAAAGTACCAATGAAGTTTCCACAGAGATCAATAGCAATGGTACAAATAAAAAATATGTTTTCAAAAAATTAATTGATAACAACGATAAAGAACATAAATACGCTTGTATTATTCAACGAACATTTCCAGATAAACCAGATAAAGAGATATTAGATCTATTAAGTAATAGTTTTGACCCCGAAAATCTTGCAGAAAAAACTAAAACATTAGCTGATTTTATCGATAGAATTAATACAACACTAGGATCGATGTAATATTATGCCATACAATTTTAATCCGAATTTTAACAAACATTTTAACACTAAAAAAGATAATTATAAAAACATTAAACGTAATGGTAGTGAAACGCCATATTCTAATCCAGATGTACGTTCAATGAATAATAATTACAACAATTATAAAAGTCCAAAATTAATCAACTTTTTAAATAATGATAATTTTGAAGAAGATGTCAAGATTTATAAGTTGGAGGATTTAGACCACCCAAATGGATGGGACTTTTCAGAGTTAGATATGTTAGGGGAAATGAACTTCAGAATAGACGATGACTATAAAATGTTTTCTGAAGTTGAAATTCCTTCTTTAAAGATGGAAAATGAAAAAATAAAAGCCTTCGTGTATAAAACAGACGAAGGCTATGTTCTGGAAACTAATAGAAAATATGTATTCGAAACATTCGATAAAATGTTAGAATATATAGATTCTATTCCACTGAATCGATACTAACTGAACTTTTTTGTTCTTGTGTTTGATAAGCTTGCGGAGCTTCATTAATTGGATCCGCAATTTCAAAATATCTCTCTAAACGACGACCAACTTCTTCATACAACATTTCAAGTTGTTTTTCAATAGCTTTCATCTTTTGAGCTTCTTCGTACATCTTAGCGGCATCACGTTTAATTTCTTTCATGTCACGTTCTACCATTTTAGCTTCCATCCATTCGTTACATTCTTTCAAAGCATAACGTTCAGCCAAATTAACAGCTTCCATTATTTTTTGTGCGGTTTCATATACACCATCAGCTTTTAAACCTTTACGATATTCGTTATATGATTTGATAGATTCAACCATATTCTTCTTTTCATAAACAGTAAGAGGAGTATATGCGTGTTCAGTAGAATTTTCTAGTAAATGTTTTAATTTCATACTTTATAAATATTATAATTCTGATAGAATGTTGTGGATAATTCTTTCAACATTACTATATGGGTTAATGATTGTTTTGTGTTGTTCAAAACTTTCATTAATTTTTCCTTGTGGATACATAAAAGCTCCTTGTGTACTTGGATTACTTACGAAGTCGAACGCGATTAAATCAAAGTCATCTTGTACAACGTCAGCTCCTTCTCTCATATCTTTCTTAACACTTCCCAATCCACGACTACTGATACCCAAAAGAATGCCGGATTGTAATAAGTCTCGTAATATATTACCACTTGGAGTAGGCAGAATTTCTACTGTTCCAACTAAATCTTTACCGTCCCAACTCATATCCGTTATGTTATGACTAACATTCTTTAAATTAACAACACTGCTTTCTGGATGATCTAATTCGCCCATAGCACGACGTTGCTTTACAAAATTTTCCATGTATTTTTCGGCTTCTCTCTTTAATACATCTGATGGATATAAACGGCCGTTTTGATTTTTTGCATCGGCTCGTTGTAGTACGCCACTAACGAGTAGTTTTCCATCTTTAAGTGATTCATTTAAAGCACACTTTTTAAACTCAAATGGCATTACATCGATTAATACTTGTTTCATGTTATTGTTTTGATTGTATAGAAGGTTGTTGTTCAGCACCGGTTTCTGGTGGAGTAGGAGTCGATTCCTCTTCATCAGA
>CAILKS010000053.1 GCA_903834855.1 uncultured bacterium
ATATTCAAACCAACTCATAATTTCTTTTTTAAATGTTGAACTGGTTGGAAAATATTTTGGAAAGCTATTTAAAGAAAGAATATTAGATTCTTCACGAGAGTTGTTCTTTTTATTGAGATGTAAAAAATCCAAATAACTAGAGTATTTATATGTTTCTAGGAATTTATATGTTTTTTCTTTATTTTTTAAACCACTTTCTTTCCATTTTGGGTCTATCAATTTTACTGGATTAAGGTTAACATATGCAAAAATATATTTTAGGTATCTGTCATTATTGAGATGTTTTGCTTTAAATTTACCTTCAAATAAACCACCAGAATGATCATATTTTTTATTATAATACATAGAGTATGCTGTTGTTAGTTTTTGCATAAATTTACTTAACCCACCATTTTCATTGAGTTGAGTAATCAGAATATGAAAATGATTTGGCATTATGCAATATGATCCAATTGCGACAAGAGGGGATTCTTTTATTTTATTGGAACTAGAAATAGTCTTACCTTTATTTATTATTCGCATATCAATTCTTTCAGGTGTATTTGATATTAATAATAAATCTTGGAAATGTTGCATATCTTCTTTATCGTGAAAAATCGTCTGTTTACTATTTCCTCGGTTATAAATATGATAAAATTCTTCTTTAATAAAAGGGGTTAATCTGTTTGACATAATGTTTAGTATATAAGTTATACATTACGAAGGCAAGACCTTCGCGAAGGTCTTGCCTTCGTAATGTATTTTTGAAACAACGTGCTAGAATATAACCATGGAAACAAACAAAAAAATCTTAGTTTTATATCATGGTAATTGCATGGACGGATCTGCTGGTGCTTGGGTTGCTTGGAAAAAGTTTGGAGATCAAGCAGAATATTTACCACAAGAGAGAACAAAGATACCAGAGGTTGATATATTTAAAGATAAAGAAGTCTATATAATAGATTATTCTTTTACCAAAGAACAGATGCTTTCATTTGAGGAAGTTGCAGAGAAGTTTGTTTGTCTTGATCATCACATCTCTGCAAAAGAAGGAATTGAATCTTTAAAAGAATATACATTTGATACAACTCACTCTGGTTCTTATTTAGCATGGAAATATTTTTTCCCAGAATCATCAGTTCCATTACTTATTGAGTATATTTCCGACTCAGATACTTGGACACATAAACTTTCAGATTACGAAGATATAGATGCTTATATTTATAGAGATACAGAAAAGAGCTCTGAATTTTTATATTTTGAAGATTTAAGTAAAGAGCTTTCAACCGATGAAGGACTAGAGAGAGCAAAGAGAATGGGGAAGCTATTCCGTGAAGCTCATGAAAAACGTGTAAGTATTTATGAAGAAAAAGCAGAGCTCGTAAATTTTGAGGGTTATGATATTTATGCAGTTAATGCTCCACGTGATATCAGAAGTGAACTTGGACACAGACTCGCAAAAAAGACTGGGTTATTCTCAATGATTTTTTCTTATGAAAAAGGGATTTGGAAATGTAGTCTTCGAGGTGTAAAAGATTTTGACGTGAGTGTTATTGCAATAAAGCATGGTGGAGGTGGACATAGAAATGCAGCAGCTTTTGCAGTGAAGACAGAATTCCCTATATCTTTCAGATAAGTTTTTAGTTTCAAGTTTTTAGTTTTTAGTGAATACAAATACAGAGCGACCCCGAAGGGGTCGCTCTGTATTTTCTTGAAACTGGAAACTAGATTATTATTTTCTAATTATTATTTCCTCTGTTCCAAATCTACTCTTTGCACGTTTTAGTGATTCGTCACTTTCATCGCGATATCCAAGTGTCAACATAACTACACTAGAATATCCGAGTTCATTAAGTCCAAGTAATTCATCATATTTAGCATTTTCAAAACCCTCCATTGGACAAGTATCAACCTCTAATAATGCTGCAGTTTCAAGCATTATTCCAAGTGAAATATAAACCTGACGTGCATTCCAGTTTTTTATAACTTCAGCATTTGGTTTTGAACTAATAGTATTCATAAGATATGACTTAAATTCAGAAAGCGTATCCACGGTAACATTTTGAGCTAGAGCGGTGGATTTCATATAATTATCTACATAGTCTTCACTAAGATCATTTCTTGAAGCAATAATAAGCACATGTGAAGCCTCTGTTATCTGCGCTTGGTCATATCCAGCTTCACGTAATTTAGCTCGTAATTCTGTATTTTCAACAAGGATAAATTTCCATGGTTGTAAACCAAAAGAAGAAGGGGATAATCTTCCAGCTTCTAATATTTGATTTAGAGCTTCATCATTTAATTTTTTATTTGTATCAAACTTTTTTGTGGCATATCTCCACATGAGTGCTTCTGTTATATTTTTCATATTTTAAATTGTTTATTCATTAATACTTAGCTTGCTAACTATCAGTATACTTGCATTAGACTATAAAGTCCACAGAGTTCATAAAGTCCGTAAAGTTGAAAGTCCATAAAGTGAATACAGATTTGTATTCACTTTTAACTTTATAAACTTTATAACTTTCAACTCCCTTGTTATACTAAATCTATATGAATACATTTCAAGTAATAGTTATCGGTACTCTTTTAGCACTTTTTGGTGGATCTGGTTATTATTTTCTTAAGGCAGATAATCATGGAATATTAAAGCAGTCCATTACTGGTAATAAATTAGAATCAAATCAACAAAGAATGATAGAAGTTTCTGGTAATTACACTTGTATTACTCAAAATGGATGTAAAGATCCTTATACTTTATCCTTAAGTGAGGACGGCAGATGTAATCTTTCTGTTTCTTATGGAGATGGAGCAGAAATATTGGATGAGAAAGGGAGTTGGTCTATAGGTGAAATGGGTTATATAACTTTATCTATTGAAGGTAATCAATCTATAAATTATGATGTTCCAAAAACAATCCTTATTAAGTCTGTCGGTACTTCGACTTTAGCTAGGATTTTTTATACTGATAAACAGTATCAAAATATGACTATCCCTAAGTTTATTAAAGTGACACAGGAGTAGGGGTTATTACAACAAATTTCTAATTAATCTAATTTCTAAGGTCTAATAAAAATGCACCAGTCTCTGTATTCTATTAGGTTAATTAGATATTAGACCTTAGGCCTTGGGTTTAATATTCTATTAGGTCAATTAGATATTAGGCCTTAGACCTTTTGTGACTATGGTTATACACTAGCTTCTTTATTGTAGAGTAATACACTTAAGGTAATAGGTTCTCTCGTCAAGAACCTTAAGAGTGTTTAATAAAAATAAAATTATGCTTTCTCAAGTATCACGAATTTTAGTGGTGATTGGAGGTGTTAATTGGGGATTGATCGGATTGGGTTATTTCTTCGGTGGAGCTAACTGGAATGTTGTAGCTTTGCTACTCGGAACAATTCCAATGCTAGAGAACATTGTTTATGTTTTAGTTGGTGCAGCCGCAGTTTATATGGTCTGGCCTCGCTAGTTTCTAAAATATTAAAACAAATTAAAAAGAGCGCGTAAGCGCTCTTTTTAATTTTGTTGCTTGGCTCCGCGAGTAGGTCTCGGTTACCAAATTGGTATTTTGTTTTATAACTTCGTTATTTATAAAACACTCAATTTCGCGGTCAAAAATATTTTTCTGCTGAAAAATTTTTCGACCCTGCCTCAAGCTGTTGCTTTCCGGCCTTGCGAAGTGAGGTTGGCTCACTTCTCACCCGGGAAAAACCGACAAAAAAGTATATCAAAAATAACTGAGCCCAATTTTTGAAATACTTTTTAGTAGACCGGTTTTTCGTTCGATCCCTACACGCATGACGCGCAGGCGTCATGCTTCGCGGAGCTAGCTTGAAAAACAAAATAGCCCCAGAGGG
>CAILKS010000054.1 GCA_903834855.1 uncultured bacterium
GGGTGTAATGTCAAGTCTTTTTTCTCTTCTTCACCAGACAATTTAGCTATTTCATCCTTTTTAAGCAACAGGCGGCGTGTTCTGTGTTCATCATATGATTTCGGGGTATTTGCTGGTTGATATGGTGGAATATATGATCCGACCAAAAAAGCCTCGCCACCACGAATTATGACCTTACTACCATCTAAACTGCCAAGCTTATTACGCAAGGATTTAACTTCATGGCCTTCTAATTCCATACCAGCCTGATATGTGTCTATGACGTCATATGTCATACGTAGTTTTTTGTTTTCTACTAGTTTCATTTGGACAGCGATTAGCTATTAGCAGGTAGTTTGTAGCTTTTAAATTCAGAGTTTCTGAATTTTACTACATTCTACAGGCTAAAGGCTACAAGCTTGCTTTATTGTATCATGTGTTAGAATGTCTTCTATGAAGAATACAAAATTATCGAAAAATGAAGGAATTACAAGGAAAGAATTTAGGGTTCCGAATATAAAAGGGGCCATGAAAAAGACTGCTGGGTTTTCTCAACAGCTTTTTACTACACTTGTTATATTTGTAGTAATTTCATGGACATATTCATATTTTGCAGATAAGAAGGTTGTCCCTACAGTACCACTTTCACAAATAGCAGCACTTGTTAATGAAGGAAATGTAACTTCAATTGCAGTTGATGGTGATCAAATTTCTTTAATTAAAAAAGATAAAACAGAAGTGCAGAGTAAAAAAGAGGCTAGTGCTTCACTGATTGAAACATTACGTAGTTATGGAGTCAGTACAAATACTCTTGCAACAACGACAATTACAATAAATAAAGATAGTGGACTTTCTGTTTGGGTTTCATTTATTCCAATTGTTTTGCCAATTATATTTTTAGCGCTGATGATTTGGTGGTTGGCTCGTGGAATAAAAGGAGCAAATGTACAAGCTCTTTCATTTGGACAATCACGCGCGAAAATTATTTATCCAGATGATGCAAAAGAAAAAATAACTTTTAAAGATGTAGCGGGAGCAAAAGAAGCCAAAGAAGAACTTTTAGAAATTGTAGAATTTTTGCGTGCACCGAAAAAGTTTACGGACATCGGAGCTGAGATTCCAAAAGGTGTATTACTTATGGGTGCACCCGGCACCGGAAAAACAATGCTCGCTCGTGCTGTAGCAGGCGAGGCAGGTGTTCCATTTTTCCATTTATCAGGTTCTGAATTTGAAGAAATGTTTGTGGGAGTCGGAGCATCACGTGTGAGAGATTTATTTGATATGGCCAAGAAGTCAGCACCTGCAATTATTTTTATTGATGAAATAGATGCAGTTGGACGCACACGTTCACCATCTGTTGGTGGACAAGGTGAAGGACGAGAACAAACATTAAATCAAATACTGGTAGAGATGGATGGCTTTGAACAAAATATGAATTTAATTGTTATGGCTGCAACAAATAGACCAGACGTTCTTGATCAAGCCTTACTAAGACCTGGGAGATTTGATAGACGTGTCATGCTTGAATTGCCAGATAGAAATGATCGCGAGGCCATACTTGCTGTTCATGTAAAAAAGAAGCCTCTAGCTGAGGATGTTAATTTAACTGTTATTGCAGAACGTACACCAGGATTCTCAGGTGCCGATCTTTATAGTTTAATGAATGAGGCTGCAATTTTAGCAGCTCGTGAAGAAAGAAAGTCTGTTGCACAGTTTGATTTAATTCGTTCAATAGAAAAAGTTATGCTCGGCCCAGAAAGAAAGAGTCATATATTATCTGCGAATGAAAAAAAGATAACCGCGTATCATGAAGCAGGGCACGCGCTTGTGGCATCATGTTTACCCGCTGCTGATCCAGTACATAAGATTTCTATTATTGCTCGTGGTCACGCTGGAGGATACACGCTAAAGCTTCCACTTGATGAAAGACGATTAATGAGTCGCGCGACATTTTTAGATGACATAGCAATGTCACTTGGCGGTTATGTTGCAGAAAAAGAAATATTTGGGGATATTACAACTGGTCCATCAAATGATTTACAAGTAGCAACAGCAATGGCGCGCGCTATGGTTACAAAATATGGAATGAGCACACTCGGTACTATGGCGCTTGTACCAGAAGGGGATTCAAGAAGTATTTTTTATGGAAAAGAATACAGTGAAGCATATGGTGAAAAAATTGATGATGAAGTAAAGCGTATTATGGATGATGCATGGGCAAGAGCACGCAAGATTGTACTTGATAGACGTGATGTATTAAATGTAATTGCAGAAGAATTAATGCGAGTAGAGAGTATTGAAAGAGAAGCGTTTGAAAAGATTTTGGTAGCGCATGGGATTACACCTAAGCGAAAAGAAGAACTTATTTAAA
>CAILKS010000055.1 GCA_903834855.1 uncultured bacterium
ACCAATAGCTGTCTTAAGTGTATTTAAATCAGCAATACGTTGTGAGTCACGAGACTTCTTAAGTATTTCTGCTGGATTCAAGACAAGAACAAGAGCTACTGAGAGAATTGCAATAACTGAAATAACAATTAATAGTTCCAAAAGTGTAAAACCTTTTAAACTTTTGTTATTCCATTTTTTGTAAAGAGAAATCATATATTTTTATTTTTAAATTGCTTGTTTATAATTAACTCTTTAAGTATATCAAAGCTTTTTTGGAAAAGATACAACTTACAACAAGGTTATACACAATGGGTAGAAGGAGGGTAGAATAGTCTAGAATATAGAATATAGAATCGCACCCATTCTATATTCCTCATTCCATATTCTACTGAATATTCTAGACCACCCTATCCCAAATACCCCTTTACTTTATCTACAATTTCTTGTATTGAAGAGTCTACTTTAATCAAGTATTCATTTGCTCCAAGTTCTAAGGCCCTATCCTTATCTTTTTGTTGACCAAGGTTAGAAAGGACGATAACTGGTATTTTCGCAAGAACTGGAATTTTTTTAATATCCTCAAGAACACCAAAACCATCCTTTTTAGGAATCATTAAATCTAATAAGATCATATCTGGCTTTTCAGTTGTTATTTTCTTGACCGCTTCTTCTCCATCACGAGCTAAAAAGATCTCAAATCCCTCTTTTATGAATTTTGTTTGATAGACCTTCGAGATAAGCTCGTTGTCTTCTACAATCATTATTTTTTTATTGGTAATATTCATACTATAGGATTCATTCTTTATCTGCCGTCTTTATATCGTTTAGTGTAATATAATTAAAGTTTTCTTACAAGACAAAAATTCTTTGCATGCGTATAGACCTGTATAACCTTAATCAAATTAAATTAAAATTATCAACAGAATGTTGATAAATATCATAGGTTATATATTGATATCTTAGTATACTTAGCTAATAGAATGAATCTCTTTAATCTCCTTACAAAAGAAAAGCATGTTGCTGGAATCGAAATAGATGACTCTGCTATTCGTATTGCTTTTCTTTATAAAAACCCAAAGAAAAACCACTCGGATTTAAGTAATGAACAGAAACTTATAACCTTAGAAGAATCTCTTCCGCCAGACGTTGTTGTGGAAGGTGTGGTTATGGATCGAGTTCTTCTTGCAAAGACAATTAAAAGCCTTTGGTTAAGAGCAGAATTAAATACTAATTATGCGATAGTTGCTATTCCAGATGATAAAATATATTCACGTATATTTTCTTTCCCGAAGACAATAGATAAATCAAGACTTAAGGAAGCCATGACTATTGGTGTTAGTTTTCAATTACCAATGAAAATTGAAGAGGTTTATTTAGATTGGGAACACATATCTAGTTCACAGCCGTCTAATGATGTTTTAATGTCTGCAATACCAAGAAATGTAGCAAATGGTTATATAGACGCACTAAATCTCGCTGGAATAAAGCCAATTGCTTTAGAGTCAAACTTGGCAAGTATTGCTAGAGCTGTAAAAATAGAATCTAACGAAGCAACTATTTTTACAAAAAAGACAGATGATGACGCAACTATTTTTATCTTAAAAGAAAGGGCTGTTCTTTTTTCACGATCTGTACCAATTAGATTTATCTCTAAAATTAAATTAGCCAACGAAATAAAGAAGATTAAAACATCTTTTGAGTCAGAAAGACCTAAAGACTCTAAACCTATATCTGTTATTGATATTGATCAAGCAAATATACGTGATGAATATGCAGACTTTCAATCATTAAGTGAACCAAAAACAAAATGGTTAGTAGCTCTCGGTGCAGCTATACGCGGATCTATCTCTGAAGGAAATGACAACATGATAAGTCTTCTTCCCATAAAAACAGAAGAGATGTATGCCTACCAGAAAGCGTCTACATTCGCAACGCTTATTAGTAATATGATTATTAGTGTGTCTCTCTTTTTCGTAATTGTATTTTTATCTGTTTATTTTTTGATGCTTTCATTTTCTAAAACTACAAGTAATTCGATAGCTAGTTATTCTGCTCCTTTAGATTCTGATATTGTCTCAAAAGAAGAATCTATTAATAGATTCAATATTATAGCTAGTACTACAAAAGAAATTTTATCTGAAACCCCTATGTGGAGTAATTTACTAGAAGAAATTCAAAAAAATATAACTCCTGGAATTACAGTGCTATCATTAAACATATCTTCTTTAACATCTGGTGTTTCTATTTCAGGTACAGCTAAAGATCGCGTTACTTTAAATAATTTCAAAAAAAGGCTTCAAGACTCTCAGCTATTTTCAAGTATTATACTTCCTATAAATAATTTAGAGAAAAATGAAGACGTAACATTTAATATTTCTTTACAACTTAAAGACCCTAGTAATTTTTACTACAAATAATATGTTCACTAAAAAATATTTAACTTTAATTGTGGGAAAACATACACTTATTGCTATTGGTATGGTTATTTTATCTTTAGTCGTGATTATCTTTTTAGCTAAAGAAATAATAAAAGTTTCTGATTCTATATCTAATAACAAAAGAATTGAGGCCAGTCTTCTGGAACGTACTGCGCATATCGGTAAAATTAAATATGAAGCAAATCTTATTAATAATAATGAAACCATTATAAGTAATGCCTTTATACCATCAGATAACATAGCGGATTTTATATCAAAATTAGAAAGTCTTTCCTTAAAAAATTCAGTTACTCAGGTCTTCAGATTTGACTCACCAAAAGAAACAACTATGGTCTCATTATTTCCCATAAATACAATCTCATATAATAATTCTATTTCAGCAACACTTCCTAATTTAATTAAATATATGAAAGATTTTGAAAATATGCATTATTTTACAAAAATAAATGGACTTACAATAACTTCACAAACTCCATCGGGAATAAATGACGCCTCAACTATTTTGCTTCAGTCTATTTTATATACAAAAGCTACACAATAAATATGATTTTTCCAAATACTAAAATTAAAGAGATATTTAAGAACTTTAAAAAAGAAGATTACTTATACCTTAGTATAGTCATCCTTTTCTTTATCGCTGTTATTGTAGTATTCTCATTGGCTGTTAGATTTTTAACAGTAAATATAAATAAAGTTTTTTACTCTGAAAATCCTCAAGGGCCTGGTGGTTTAAATATGGGAGACTATGCCTTAGTCACTAAAAAATTGAACCTTGATAATAAAAATACAACAACCGTAGAAGTGGACCAAAAATCACCAGAAAGCCAAAAGACTGCAGTGTTAACAGTTTTAGATAAACATTTAATAACAATTAAAATATTAAATAGCACAGAAACTAGCGGATTAGCTTCTAGTCTTGAAAAGAAAATTACATCTGAGGGATTTATTGTTTCAAAAACTGGCAATGAAGCAACTAATTACGAAATTACAACACTTTTAATACAAGAAAATAAATCTGAATATAGTTCAACTCTTTTAGATGCAATACATAAAATATACCCCAAAGCTGTAGCCAAAATAACAACTGAAGCAAGTGATGTAGATGCTGTGATTATTATAGGAAATAATTAGTTTTTCTAAATAGATTAAAAATCCAGAAAATATTTTTTAGATTTACAAAAAACCAGAAAAGGCCTTAGATGCAAGGCACGGAGAAACATTTTTAGGAGATGTACTTAATAGTACGTTGATTAAAAATGAGAGTCTCCGTAACGCAGTAGATGAGGCCTTTTATGGTTTTTTTATTTATTTTTGAAACAAGGCTTGCAACTCCTTTTGATACTTCTTCATCACGTCTAACGAGGCATACATTTCTGGTTTGCCGGTTTTTTTTAATGCCTCAATTTCTTTAGAAATTTTTGCAAAAAGTTCTGGGTCTTTTTCTACAGCACTTTGTAACATCTCAGCCTGATCTTTAGGAAGATTTTTAGTACCATGTTTAACTGCTTGTTTAACGAAAAAATCGCGAATTGACATATTATTTTGCAGCTTCCTGTATTAATTTATTAAATTCCTCCGGAGATTGTGGATTCTGTATTTTCTTTCCATTTACAAAGAAAGATGGCGTGCCATTTATTCCTAGTTTTACACCTTCCTGATACTCAGCTAAAATTTTCTTTTCAATTACAGAACTATTTAAATCAGTTGAAAATTTTGCAATATCCAAACCTAAAGTTGTTGCATAATTAATAATAAAATCATGAGCATTAAGTCCTAGAGACCAATCTTTTTGTTTATCAAAAAGCATATCATGCATTTCCCAGAATTTACCCTGTAATCCTGCTGCTTCTGCTGCTTTTGCTGCTAAAAGTGCATTCTGGTGAATTTGAGTAAGTGGAAAATGTCGAAATACTATTTTTAAGGTAGTTGGATTATCCTCTAATACTTTACGAACAAGTGGTTCGTAAGCACCGCACGCTGGGCATTGAAAATCAGCAAATTCAACCATTGTGACTTTTCCGTCTTGTGCACCACGAATATGATCAGTATTCGAAATTACAATCTCCTCTGTCTTGTTAATCTGGCCAGTACTTTGTGCATAAAAATACCAAGCAAATAATGCTACAAATATAACGACCAATCCAGCAATAAATTTACCTTGCCCTGTTCTCAAAAAGTATTGTAATTTTTTCATATTGATAAATTATAACATAAACACAGTTAAGAGGTGAGAGGAAAGAGTTTAGAGGAAATACAGTACAGGAAGGTCGCGAAGCGACCTTCCTGTACTACTCTTCCCTCTTTCCTTTATTTTCTCTTAACTATTTCCTTGCCTCAAAAGCAAGGAAAAGAGGGATTTCTTTACGGGCTTTATTTTCTGATTTCTGGCGTGTTCCCTTCCCGCTCTCTTTATGACTTTCCCATTCCTCAAGACGAGTAATTGCAAAACCTGCTTTTGATAAAAGTTTTACATATAGTTGAAGTGGCCGATGAAATGAAACAGTATATTTTTTATCTTTAAAAGAGCCTGGGGTCATATCTATTTTTATTTTTGACTCGCTTAAATATTCCTCTACTCGCCTATATTGCTTCCCTTGTCTTTCGTCATAATCCCAATGAGTATGCGTTGGATTTCTAAATGCTGGATGATTTATGACACATAGAAACTTTCCACCATCTTTTAATACCCGCGAAGCTTCCTTTAAAGTATCTTGTAACTTTTCAATATTTTGAAGTGCAAGTATACAGACAACAAAATCTTGTGTCTTATCTTTTATCATATACAAATCATCCGCAGAACTTACAAAGTAATGCAGTGAAAATTTGTGATCTAAATTATTTTTCTCAGCGATAGCAATTAACTCTTTTGCGATATCAACGCCTGTGACTTTTGCACCAAAGCCGGCTAGAATGGAAGAAAATTGCCCTTGCCCGCAAGCTAAATCTAAAATATGCTTACCTTTTATATCGCCTAATAATCTGAGAAGGTTTGGATATACGACTTTCTCATGATAAGTATCACCAGAACTTTCTAAGTGTTTATCATACCAAGTAGCTACTCCACCCCATGACGTTTCAGAAGTAGCTGGTAGCTTTTTTGTGAAAGGTTTTTTGTTCATTGTTACAGTATAACAGAAATATAATTTTCAATTTTCAATTTTCAATTTTCAAGAAAATACAAAATACCCACTACTCATCGTTAGGCAAAAATTGTTCCAGATAATACTTACAGATTTTAGATAAGCCAGAAATTGCCTCAGATACGAGGAGTCTAGAAATTTTATGAGGGAGCTGTACCTAAATGTACAGTGACCGAATAAAATTTCGTAACGACAAAGTAGATGATTTTTTGCTTACTGCCGTTAGAGAAAAATTGC
This sequence comes from uncultured bacterium, assembly GCA_903834855.1. Classification (GTDB taxonomy): domain Bacteria; phylum Patescibacteriota; class Minisyncoccia; order Phycocordibacterales; family UBA5272; genus UBA11704. Next base: position 5,798 of record CAILKS010000055.1, read on the forward strand.
TTTAGATGCGAGACATGAAAGATTTTTACGACCAAGGTGTACGAATAGTACATTGCGGGAGTAAAAATCTTTCATAACGAAGCAGATGAAGTAATTTTTCTCTAACGGTCGGGCGGGACTTCGTAATAGGAGATGAGGAACTTCACCATCTTAAAAAATGGCTCCGTAAGTGTTGCCGATGCAAACTCTGCACCTTTTGGATAAGTTTGGAATAGGAAAATAATATATTTAGGCTCATAAGCTGGAAAATAACCAACAAAAGAGTGCAGGTATCTATCATCATAATATCCACCACCTGGCTTTACCATTTGTGCCGTACCAGTCTTTGCAGCGATAGAATAATGATCCATTTTGCGAGCGCCATTAGCTAACGCGGTATCTACAATATGAACCATCATGCGGGAAATTTTCTCACTTGTTTCTTTTGATATTACTTGAGTCCCAATATTTGGTATAACTTTTTTAATTTCACCGTTTTTATAAATAACAGTATCTACAACATGTGGATCAACTAATACTCCACCATTTCCAAGAGCAGAAAGCGCACGTATGGTCTGTATAGGAGTAAGAGCAATACCTTGACCGAATCCAGAGGTCGCACTATCTACTAAAATATGGCTATCTAAATTTTTTGTAAGACCACTTGCTTCAGATGGTAAATCTATACCGGTGTCTTCACCTATACCAAACTTTTTAAAATATTCTGAAAGCTTTTCTCCTCCTAATTTTTCAACAACGAAAACAATTCCAACGTTAAGGGATTTATCTAAGATTGTTTGTATGGAAGTATTTGGTCCACGAGGTTTACTATCAAAATTTTTAACCTTAAAACCATTTAACATACGAAATCCAGTATCGTCATAAGTTGTATCTTCGGTAATAACCCCAGCATCGAGTGCGCTTGCTATTGTTATAGGTTTAATAATACTTCCCATTTCATAAACACCAGAAATTAATTGATTGGTAAATAAACTTGCATCTTTTACTTCTCCATATTTATTAGGATCATATGAAGGTAAACTATCCATTGCAACTATTGCCCCCGTTTTTGAGTCCATAACAATTCCCCCAATAACATCAGAATTCCACTGTTTCCTAGTTTCAACTAAAGCACTATGTAAAGCACGCTCAGCTTCTGCATCTATTGTTAAAATAACATCTCCCTCTTCTTGATTTTTATTTGAAATAATTGTCTTTTCAATATCTGTAAAAAGCTCTGCAAAGAAATTAATAGTATGTCCTAAGCTATCACGAGCCAAAATATCATCATAATATTTTTCTACACCATATTGACCACCGATACGAACACCATTATTACCAACAAAACCAAAAACTTTTGCACCAGTATCATACTGTGGATATGCTCTTTTGCTATCTTTCACAAAACTCACTCCTTTTATTTGTTTCGCTTTAATAATAGCAACCACGTCTTCGCTTATGTTCTTAGCAATTTCTTCATATGGATCATTTAATTTATTTGCCTTATTTAAGAATTCTTGTTTATCTAAAGTTAAATATGAAGATAAAATATTATAAGCCGCCTCTTTATCAACTATTACAGTTGGATCAATAGCTACACGATATTCTGTAATGAGCTGTGCCGCAGGAACTGGGTCACCATGATGATGAGACAAAAAAATAGTCCCTCTATCAAAAGCCGCTGGCATTGTTGATACATATTGTCTGTCTGCCAATGAAATATAATAATTATGTTTTATTACTTGTATATAAAATGCCCTAAAAATAATAATAAGCGCTAATAAAAGCGCAAAGTACATAATAATTCTAATACGATAATTAGAACGCTCTATATGTGATATAGGCGTCTCTACACTTTTGGTTTTTATACCCATATTAATGAGTATACAACAAAGAGAAGCTTGCTATAGGATCCTTACGAACAGCAAAAGTTGTATTCTCAATACGTGAGAAACTGTGAGCTGATAAAACAGCATCGTTTATATTTGTAACTTCATTAGCATAGCGAGTTTCAAGTGCAGAAACTTGAGAAGATAAGTCTTTTACAGCAAGAAGATTTTGCTTACGTTCAATTACTGAGAAAACCAAAGAAAGAAGTATTACACAATAAACAACGGCTAATACAAGTATAGTTGCCATCATTGAGTTAATAATTTTTTGATATAGATTTTGATGAATGAAATGTTTTGTTAGCATATTTTTTCTACTATTCTTAATTGGGCACTTCGTGAACGTGGGTTTTCTTTTTCTTCTTCCTCACTCGGCACTATTACTTTTTTATTTACCATTTTTAAACTTTCTGCTTTTCCTCTTAAACTTTGCTTAACTATTCGATCTTCTGTGCTATGAAATGTGATTATGCAGGCTCTACCATTTAATTTGAGTACTTTAGGTATTGCATCAATTAGTTCTTTAATGCTTCCTATTTCGTCATTTACGGCCATACGTAATGCTTGGAATGTCTTTGTCGCGTAGTGAGTCTTTTTGTGGCGATAAGCCGCTGGGACCGCACCCCCGATAATGTCTACTAATTCGTGAGTAGTCGCGATTGGCTTTTCCTTACGTCTCTCTACGATTCTGTGAGCTATACGGTGTGAATATGTCTCATCTGCAAACCCGTATAAAATGTCAGCCATACTTTCCTCTCCCCAGTTATTGATAATTTCATAAGCAGTCGTCATGTCATCTCTTTCTTCGGTATCGAAAGTCATTTTTAATGGCTCATCGAATCGGAAAGAAAATCCTCTGCCTGATTCATCTAATTCTTCTGAAGAGAGTCCGAGATCGGCAAGTATCCCGTCTACACTTTCTATTTTTAAATTTTCTAAAATAGAAGTGAGGTGTCTAAAATTTGAATGAACAAAATGAATTTCTGGTTTGTCTGTTATCTTGTCTAATTTTTCTTTGGCCTCAGCTAGTGCTTCATTATCAAGATCTATACAAATAAGAATTCCTTTTTCACCTATCTCTTTAGCAATCTCTATACTGTGTCCAGCACGATTAGTGGTGCAATCTACATATGTGCCACCTTTCTTAATTTGGAGACCGTCTAGTGATTCTTTTAAGAGGACAGGGATATGCATGTTGATAGTTTTTAGTTTCCAGTTTCAAGAAAATACAAATACTTTTAGAGGATGCCGAGATCACTTAGTTTTGCAGCGAGTACATCTGCTTCACCACTTACTTTTGTTGTGAAATTATTCCATGCTGTTTCATCCCAGATTTCTACACGTGAGTGCATACCTGCGATGACAACTTTATTTCCTAACTTTGCAAAAGTTTTTAAAGTGTCAGGGATAACGATACGACCTGCGGCATCAACGTCTGTTTCAAATGCATTTCCTAAAATAAAACGATTGAAGTCACGAGTGTCTTTGTTACCGAATCCACTTTGTGATAATTTCTCTGCAACCTTCTCCCACTCTTTAACTGGGAAAACAAATAAAGAACTATCTAATCCGTTGGTCACTACAACTTTCTTTCCCAAATCCACACGCCATTTTGAAGGAAGCGTGAGTCGTTTTTTTGGATCTAAGTCGTGTTTGTATTGGCCAATTAACATGTGTGTTTGAGATAATCAACCATATGACTTCATCTACTGTGTTACGGAGCCTCTCTCGTTCGTCAACGTAGCATTAACTACGTCTCCTCACTCGTTTCTCCGTGCCTTGTATCTAAAGCCATCTGCTTGATTATTAAATGTAGTGGATTTAAAAGTCTTTTGATTAAATTAAACAAAATTTTAGACTTTTTATAAAGCTCCCACTTTCCTCCACTACAAACCATTATACCCCACTTTCATATAAAAAACCTAGTAATTACCTGTGGATAAGACCGAAAAACCCTTCAAATAGTAATTTGAAGGGTTTTCTGGTAATTTTCAATTATCAATTATCAATTTTCAAACAGATACAAATCAAACTAATGTTTGATAGGGATTTTTGGTAATTTTTGATTAATACAAATCGTCGTGATTTCCTATATCTGTAAAAAGCAATGTATTTTTATCTATAATAAAAAGTGCTCGTATTTTATGGGTTATAGAAATAGAGAAAATATGATTTTTCTCCCCTTGTAACATATGAGTTTTCAATTTTAAATCAAATAGATTGTTTTCCAAAATTGGAATAATATTTTTAAACTTTTTCTTTATATTTTCTGATAATTTTTTGTATGATCTTTCAAAATGTTTATCAGCAACAATTTTGTACATATGTTTATATGACAGCAGACAGGTTTTTAACTTCTTTCATTTTTAATGCTTTAGTTGCACGATTAAAAATGCTATCAACCTTTTTAGGATTTTTAGATTTTACAATTTTAGGAAGACATTCATATAAAAACTTTGGAATTATAACAAAATCTTGTTTTCCGAACATTTTTATGTATTCTTTTGGTATGGTTATTGACATACAAATATAATATTATGTATTAACAAAAAATGCAAACTGAAACTGGCTTTTACTCTTTCCTATAGACTCTTACCTCTTTACTAATTTTTAGGCTTAACCAATGGAAATGTCTGCACTTCACGTATAGGCTTATCCATCAAAAATGCAAATAATCTTTCACCAAAACCAAAACCACAAGTTGGTGGCATGCCATGCTCTAACATATCAACGAAATCAAAATCTGACATCATTGCCTCTTCATCACCTCCCGCTAAAAGCTCTTGTTGTTTTTCAAATCTTTTTCTTTGATCAATTGGATCATTCAACTCTGAATATCCTTTACCAAGTTCACTACCTCCTAGTATTGGTTGAAAAACTTGTGCGGTTTTTCCATCTGAATTTATTTTAGCTAGTGGTGCTACAAGTGTCGGATGATTAATTAAAAATGCTGGACCTGAAATATGTTTACGACAATATTTCCAAATTGTGTCTGTTAGACGTTCACGATTTTCACCATCATATTTTACTTTCAAACTTATCAATTTATTTTTAATCTCTTCATCTGTTGCTTTGTTTATATCAATTTCAGTCTGACGTAAAATTTCTTCTCTGTAATCAATTCTAGCCCACGGTTCTGATAAATCAAAAGTATGACCTCGTGTTGTGAATGTTGTTGTGTTGAAAACTTCTTTTGCAATTCTACGATATAAATCTTGTACCAATGTCATACCAGTTTCATAGTCTGCATATGCCATATAAAATTCACAATTAGTAAATTCTTGTAAATGATCTGGTGATGAGCCTTCATTGCGGTATGCTTTTCCAATTTCAAATGTACGAGGAAAGCCGGAAGCCATCAGACGCTTCTGCCAAAGCTCACCAACACAAATACGCATATAAACATCTAAATCAAAATCATTATGAAATGTTTTAAATGGACGAGCTTCTGCACCTCCTGTTGTAACTTCAATTGTGGGAGTTTCAACTTCTAGGAATTTATTTTCCTTTAAGAAATTACGAATAACTTCCCAAAACTTTGCTTTCTTTTCAAACATCTCTCGTAGCTCGGGATTGGTTAAAATATCCAAATATCTCTCACGCATACGAGTCTCCTCATCTTGAAGACCGTGGAATTTATCAGGTAGTGGAAGAAGTGCCTTTGACAGCATCGAGATGTTAGAAACCAGCACACTTTCCTGTCCTGATTTTGTTGTGAAAAGTATACCAGTCACTTCAATGAAATCCCCTGTGTCTACATATTTTGTATAAAATTCATGAGCTTCCTCACCTGATTCTGGAAGTTTGATGACGGCTTGTAACTTAGCAGTACCATCATAAAGGTCGATAAAAATTAAAGCACCTTGTCCACGAGATGACATAACACGACCAGCAACTATTAACTGTACAGAATCTTCTGCAAGGCCTGCAAAATTACGAATAACATCACTTAATTCGTGTGTTCGTGAAGATACAGCTGGATAGCCTAATTTACCAGACTCTTGTAATGCAGTTAATTTTTTAAGTCGCTCAGCGCGAAGTTCTTCTAAAGATGCCATGGGGATAGTTGGTGGTTACTGGTTACTAGTTGATAGAAAATACTAAAATACAAATACTATACATATAATGATAACAAATAGTGAGAAGATAGTCGATGAGGACAGTTTCAAGTTTCCAGTTTTTAGTTTCAAGAAGATACAAATACAAAACGACACCGAAGGTATCGCTTTGTATTTTCTGGAAACTGGAAACTAAAAACTTGAAACTATTTATGCTATCTGCTTAATCGTATAAACCATTTCTCCTTTTGGAGTTTCTACTTTTATGACGTCACCTTTTCCTTTACCAAGCAATGCTCGTCCCACTGGAGATTCGTTTGAAATTTTACCTGCAGAAGCATCTGATTCTTCACTTCCTACTATAGTAAATACCTTTTCTTCCTTTTCTCCCTTTTTAGTAACTGTTACTGTAGAACCAACTGTAACTGTGTGACCACTGTGTTTATCCATAATGACTGCATTTTTGAGAATGGTTTCAATGTGGGAAATACGTTCTTCACAGTTAGCTTGATCTTCACGAGCTTGATGATACTCAGCATTTTCTGAAAGATCACCTAATGACTTAGCGTATAAAAGCGCATCAGCAACCTCTTTACGACGTACTGACTTAAGTTTGTTTAATTCATCTTCTAATTCTTGTTTCTTTTCAATTGTTAAATATTCCATATGTGTATTGGTGATATATGATACCATAAAACTCGTTTTCAGATAACCTTGACAAATAGCATAATATGTAGTATACTGTGAAAGTACCTTGTCCTTTTCTAACTTGGAGTTATACCATGCGCGCAATTACAAAAAATATTATTGTTGGTCTCTTTCTAATGTATCTGTTCTTCAACGCTACACTTGGTATGTGGGTTATGGAACTACTGCAAAAGAAGACACCGTCGATAACGGTTGATCAACTTGAAATGGCCATATGGGCAACAGTAACAATTGGAGTTACATTGTTCATGGCTATAATGATCGCCTGGCTATACAAATGGCCAAGTACAGTTAGTTGGTTCCATATCGCCCAAGGCTTAATTGGTTTGGGTGGAGCAATCTCAGCAAGCTGGATTCTGTTGCTGATGTATTATGGTGAAAGTTATGGAATACTTTCAGTATCTGGAGCCATCATCTACACCATCGGGGTTATGTGTATGGCATTGTGGGTTGTTAATTCAAATAAACAACCCGAGCCAACTCCAAAACCCAAAAAGAAAGGTCGCCGATAAGAATCAACGACTTTCACGAAAAGCCACCCGCGGGTGGCTTTTTTAATTGTATTTTTAAAATATAAACATCACGTCAGCCGAGCCAGAAATTGCAAAAAATATTCAATGAAAAAATATCTAATATTCAAAATTGACACTGGATTCCAAATCAAGTTTGGAATGACACAAATGCGTTAAATAAAAATTAAAAATTGTTTTGTATTTTTTGAAAATTGATAATTGATAATTG
>CAILKS010000056.1 GCA_903834855.1 uncultured bacterium
AACCTACAACCTAACACCTACAACCTGTCTTTATTTCTTGTCTCCGTATGACAATGTCATTCTTTCTTCATTGGCGTCAAAGAGTGTGATAGAAAATGTATAACGCTTTCCAAGTGAAAGTGCTGTACGTAACTTTTCTTCATCTCCGAAATCAGAAACGTGTACAAGTCCTGCTACACCTTCTTCAATAGAAACTAGGGCTCCATGCTTGTTGAATTTAATAACAACACCTTCTACTCCGTCACCTTTCTTATATTTCTTTGCAGCTTCTTTCCATGGATTTGCCTTTAGAGCTTTGATAGAAAGAGAAATCTTACCGTCTTTAATTTCGATAATTTTTGCTTTTACTTTATCTCCGACACGAGCATAGGCTTTTGTATCTTCAACTAGTCCCCAATCAATTTCTGATTTGTGAACAAGTCCTTCAACCCCGTCATCTAGCTTGATAAAGATACCAAATTCTACGACGCCAGTTACAGTACCTCCAACTTCATCTCCAACTATGAAATTACCAGCAACTATTTCTTTTCCTTCCTTACTACCACTTTCCTTTTCAGAGAAAATAAGTTTACCTTCTTTTGGAAGAGCATTGATAATAGAAACAGAAATTCTCTTTCCGATTAATTTCTTAAGTTCACGAAGTATCTTATCTTTATCACCGTCTTCTACGCGAGGATAATTTTCTTCCTTAAGCTGTGAAGCTGGAAGGAAACCAGCCAAGCCTTGCCAATCGAGCATAAGTCCACCTTTGTTTGCATCTTTAATAACAAGATCCATAACACGCTTATCCTTAATAGCAGCTTCTGCATCACTCCACATAAGAGCTTGACGAGCTTCCTTAAGTGAAAGTTCTACATAACCTTCAGGGTTTTCACGCAAAATAACTTTTGCAGAAATTGTATCTCCAATATTTATACGCTTGATAACATCACGCGCATTCATAAACTCGATACCATAAATGATACCTGTTCCAGAAAGGCCAAGGTCTACATATAATGCTGCCTTTTCAATAGCAACAACTGCACCTTCTACGATATCGTCTTGCTTTACTAATACTGCATCAGCACCTACTATAGTACTTTCTGCACTCACTTTCGCTACTTTTTCAGTAGGAATATTTGTTATTTCGTCTGACATAATTAAAAAAATGTCCCACACGAAGTGGGGTAGTCCACTCGATCTAGGCTCCGATTATCATTTGCTATGCATATTCGGGGATTACGCTAGAACGTTATCTATTAATAGATTGATTGTAATACTACTATATTTAGTCCATAAAGTCCATAAAGTCCATAAAATAAATAATTATCAATTTTGCAATTTTCAATTTTCAAAAATACAGGCACTGGACCCGCACTCCAGTAAGGCATATTGGAAGTTTGTAAAGTGAAATACAAAACAAAAAGCCGACGGGATTACCCGACGGCCTATTGGTGTTGTGTTGATGCAAGAACAACTCATGTTGGTAAAACCGCGAAACTCACCAAACCAGTCGCCTCACTTGTAGCATACTTTGCGCATAGGGTTTTGCCGACAGCAAGTTCGGTTATGTATTCGTCGGTAGAGTGATGTTTGAAGTAGACACTTACGTCCTTATTTTTTTGGTCTTTACCGACAAAGTGTAAGGTTGTCACGTAGTTCAGTTCTTTTTGTGGTGTGGTAAAAATGAATCCAAAAAAGAATTTCAGGTAAGGAATGGAAAGCAACTTATCCACCACGTTACTCGGGGAAGAATATTCCCAAGCTTTTTCTTTTTTGGCAATTGTCACTATCCCAGATCTTAAGTGACCACCAGCCTCGGCAAGTCTCCATACCTGCTCTATCATCCAGGAATGATCAGGATCAAGTCTGGAAGCGGCTTCTTCGTCATAAACTGTTACAAATATTTTAGAAAAAAGCATAACAATCTCCTGTTTTATAGAACATTTTTACACCCAGAATTAGATGTAATTTACTCATAACACTAAGACTTATTTTGTATTATGTCAAATTATATTTTATCTAGGTCCGGCCTAGACAATTTTCCAAGGCAAGGCCTTGGAAATTTTATTGTAAGCGTTAGATATTAGTTTAAATATTTTATTATTAGTTGGGTTATAAATTAAAAATTGTGTTAGAATATTATTTATCATGATAATTACATATTTTGGGAGAGAACATTTTAAATTACAAGTCGGGGACACAGTTTTTGCTATTAATCCAGTATCTAAAGATGGAAAAGGAAAAGTAGCTAAATACGGAGCTGATGTTTGTTTGGTTACAACAAATCACCCTGACTATAATGGGACTGAACAAACTGCTCATGGTGAGAAAGTTCCTTTTGTGATTAATGGACCTGGCGAGTATGAAGTAAAAGATGTTTTCATAAAAGGGTTTGGAACAAAAACAAAGTTGAAGGAAGGAAAAACAGAAAAAGAATATCAGAATACTAGTTATGTTTTCACTTTTGATGGAATACGTGTAACTTTCCTAGGAGCGCTTTCTGTAGCACTTGATCCAACTCATAAAGAAATAATTGACGAGACAGATGTCTTATTTATTCCTGTTGGAGAAGATGGATTTTTACTTAATGCGTACGATGCACAAAAGCTTGCAGTTTCTCTTGAGCCAAAACTTATCATTCCAATGGATTATGATGAGAAATCACTTCCAATATTTTTGAAGGAAGCAGGTTCTGAGAAAATTGATCCAGTGGAAAAGCTTACCATTAAAAAGAAGGATATAGATAGTAAATTGGGAGAGGTGGTATTGTTCCACGAGATGTAGAGTTGAAAATTTCTAAGGTCTAATTTCTAATTAACCTAATAAAATATTAAACCCAAGGTCTAAGGTCTAATATCTAATTAACCTAATAAATTACTTGTATTATATTAGACCTCACCGCCTTAGCGGGATAAATTAGAAATTAGGTTAATTAGACCTTGGTAAATTTATGGTTACAATTATCATTTCACTTTCCTGATATACTATCTATATGAAGTTACCAGTCTTTAAGCTTCCTAATTTTACATATCGTGGATATGTTAGACATTTAAGAAGGCAAGATATTCGCATTCAACAATTGCATGCTCTTGTTTTTGCTGGAGCAATTACTGGATTGCTCGCTTTTTTAATTCTTTATTATGATTATGGATATTTTCACGATGTTTATGTTCAAAAAGAAGTTGAAATTGTAGAAATAAAAACTTCTGAGCTAGCTCCATCTCCAACAGAAACTATTTCTAGTTTTTTTTCTGAAGCAAAAACTCGCTTTGGAGAAATTGGTAAAAGTGGATCTTCATTACTTTACGGAAAAGATGTTTATATAAATAACAATAGTTTGAAATAAATAATATGTTTATTGATTTAGAAAATAGAGGGAATTTAAATATTAGAAAACCTGAAGAAATTAAACCAGTAGAATCTGTGGAAAGAGCTGTCCCTATAAACGAACAAGCAAATTTTAAAGGTAATTATTCTGAGTTACTTTTTTCTAGAATGCAAAATCCAGTTATTAAAAAACAATTATTAGATTTAAAAGAAGCAAACGAGCAGTGGATGGCTGAACATCCACCAATGAAAAGGGTTTCTAAAGTAGATCCTGTAACAGGAAATTTTATGATTGGAGATTCTGAAGAAGTACCGGATGTTTATAATCCAAAATCTAGAAAAGAACTTGAAGATGACTTGGACGAATCTTTGAAAAAACAAACGGCAGTTACAAGAATAAGTTCTGACATAAGTTATGGGGAGTCATTATCTGAAGTTACAAATTATAATGAATGGGATGAAAGTAATGCTAGAAGTCGGGACGTTAAAATGGGAATAAAAAGAGACTCAATAAGTCCTCTAACTGAGAATGAAATAAGGAATCGATCTAATATGGAAGCGCATGAAAAGGGACATGTTTTTCGTCATTTGGCGCCATCTCAATATTTAAGGGATAAATTTTCCCTAGCATTTGATCCTTCTAAGTTGGATGTAGAAAAACATTTATCACATAAATTAGTTCATATGTCTAAAAAGGAGGCTGTGGAAGGGGTAAATAAATATTTATTTGATTTTAGTAGACCTGAGGAATTAATAGAGCGAATGTCACAATTAAAAGGATATTTTGGAATGAAAGGAGATGAAAAATTTACCCCTCAACATCTTGAATATGCGAGAGAGTATTATCTAAAAGACGGAATGGATAATAACAATATGCAGTTATTTTTTGATGTAATTACTCCAAAGACTGAGTTTGCTTTTTTGAAGTTAATTAATTCAGTTGGGATTTGAAATAGATTACAGTGGGTAGTTTAAGGTTTGAAGAAATGTAAGGAAACTCAGTGACGGCAGCGAAGCTGCCGTCACTGAGTTTGTATTACTCTTACCTCTTTCCTCTTAACTTTAAGCTATTTTTATGCTATACTTACAAAATATATTTTTACATAATCTATGGCTAAAAAGACTCTAAAACAAGCAGATGATGAACCACAGGGAGCACCAGTTGCAGTTCGTACTGGGGTAAAAGAAGTAAACATTGGAGAAGAAATGCGTGAAGCGTATCTTGATTATGCAATGAGCGTTATTACTTCTCGTGCTCTACCTGACGCACGGGACGGACTAAAGCCAGTGCATCGTCGTATTTTATTTGCGATGAATAATATGGGTTTAACTGCTGGAGCAAAGTTTAGAAAGTCTGCGACAATTGTTGGAGAAGTGCTTGGTAATTATCACCCACATGGAGACGCTTCTGTTTATGATGCGATGGTAAAGTCCGCACAAGATTTTTCATATAGATATCCGCTTGTAATGGGTCAAGGAAACTTTGGATCACTAGATGGTGATGGAGCAGCTGCTTATCGTTATACAGAAGCTAAAATGTCAAAAGTTTCTATGGAAATGATGCGCGATATTGAAAAAGATACAGTGCTGATGGTGCCTAATTATGATGGTACAAAAAAAGAGCCATTCGTTCTTCCTACTGCAGTTCCAAATTTACTTTTAAATGGAACTCTCGGTATCGCGGTGGGAATGGCGACAAATATTCCGCCACACAATTTAACTGAAGTGATTGATGCGACAACACACTTAATAGACAATCCTCACGCAACAATGGAAGATTTGTGTGAATATGTTAAAGGGCCTGATTTCCCAGTAGGAGGAATTGCTTTTGGACAGTCAGATATTCGTGCTGCGCTTTCAACAGGCCGTGGTGGTGTAGTGGTGCGAGGTGAAGCAGAAATTTCTGAAACAAAAAATGGACAATTTCAAATAATTATCACAAGTATTCCATTTCGCGTTGTTAAAAGTAATTTAATAGAAAGTGTTGCGGACTTGGTACGTGAGAAAAAGATAGAAGGAATAAAAGGACTTCGTGATGAATCCACAAAAGATATTCGTGTTGTTATCGATTTAAAGAGTGGAGCTCAACCACAAAAAGTTTTAAATTATTTATATAAGCACACAGAGCTAGAATCTACTTTCCACTATAACGTAGTTGCTCTTGTTGATGGTGTACCACAAACTCTTTCACTTAAAGGTGCGCTTGAATCATTCATCGGTCACAGAAAAGAAGTTGTACGTCGTCGTACAGAATTTGATTTGAAACGAGCTCTTGAGAAAGAACATATTTTACTTGGTCTTAAAAAGGCGCTTGATCATATTGATGAAATTATAAAGACTATAAAGAAGTCAAAAGATACACCTGATGCTCATACTCAATTGATGAAGATTTTTAAATTTTCAGATATTCAAGCAACAGCTATTCTTGAAATGAAATTGCAGCGTTTGGCTGGACTTGAAAGAAAGAAAATAGAAGAAGATTTGAAAGCCGTACAAACGCTTATTGCAGAATTAAAAGCAATACTTTCTTCACCAAAGAAAATGCTTTCTATCATTAAAGAAGAACTAGAGGATATAAAAGCAAGATATGGAGATGATCGTCGTACAAAAATTGTAAAACATAAGGCTAAGGAATTTAATCCAGAAGATTTAATTGCAGATCGTGAAGAAGTACTTGTCTATACATCAGGCGGATACGTGAAGCGTACAGACCCAAGTGAATTTAGAACACAAAAGCGTGGAGGTGTTGGTGTCGTGGATATGAATACAAAAGAAGAGGACTTCGTAACAATGTCTCTTACTACCTCATCACATTCTGATTTGTTATTCTTCACAGATAAAGGAAAAGCGTATCAAATAAAGATGTATGATTTGCCGGAAGGAAAACGTGCGACACGTGGAAAGAGTATTATGAACTTTATTCAATTAACTGATGGTGAAAAAGTTACATCTATTCTTCCAATGCCAAAAGATGTGAAGGCAATAGAAGGACTTTCATTAATGATGATTACAAAAGAGGGGACAGTTAAGAAATCAGCAGCGGATTCATTTAAAGAAGTTCGTCGTAGTGGTTTGATTGCAATTCGTTTGGAAGATAAGGATGAATTATTGGCAGCAATGTTTGTAACTGCAGAGGACAATGTAATTCTTACAACAAAAGGTGGTCAATCAATTCGTTTTAATCATACAGATGTGCGTGAGATGGGAAGAACAGCCGCAGGGGTTATTGGAATGAAATTAGACAAAGGGGATACGATTGTAGCTGCAGATAAAATATTAACAGGAATAAAAGGAGCTGAACTTTTGGTGGTAACTGCAAATGGTTATGGAAAGAAGACAAAGCTTTCTGAATACAAGACACAAAAGCGTGGTGGAAGTGGAATTAAAACTGTGAAAGTTACTGCAAAGACAGGAGAACTTATGGTTGCACGAGTTGTAACTGGAGATAATGATGAATTGCTTGCAGTCTCAAAAGATTCACAAGTTATTAGAACAGAAATTTCTTCAATTCCGACCTTGGGACGAGATACACAGGGTGTACGTATTATGAAACTTCGAGAAGGCGACTCGGTGGCTTCGTTTAATCTCTTGTAAGAGGGAAGTCATAAATTGCGAAGCTACTTTGTCGCTACGAAATTTTCCGCAGTCAACGTAGAACTACTACGTCTCCTTTGAAAATTTCTAAGCTTCGCGTATCTTCATCAATTTCTGACTTCTAGAATACAAATACAAATCTAAAGCAATTTTTTCGTTCCATAGATGTCTAATCTTTGTCTAAAAATTCTTCATCAATTTCTGACTTCCAATATACAGGTTCAGATAAATAAAAAATAATTTTGGAATGTATTAATTAAGTGGCGCCCGAAGGGCGCCACTTAGTGCATTTGTATTTCCTTAAAACTTGAAACTTAAAACTTGAAACTATTTTCTGCTATCCATCTACAACCTACAACCTAACACCTGTAACCTACCCATTGTCCCCCTTTATACATTGACCATAGTACTGATTAGAGGCTACACTTAAATATATGTCAACTATTAAATTTAGAATGTTTATTTGTGTTGTTTTCTTGTTGACTTTTCTAACTCCAGCCATCACCCTCGCCCAATCCGCAATCTCTGGAAACACCGCAGGTTTCGACAATCTAGATAAATTAATAAAGTCTTTTGCAAACGGAGTAGTTCTATCTACTGGATATATGATGTTTACTCTTGCAGTAGTTGCATTCTTCTTTGGAATAGTACAATTTATCTGGTCTGCAAGACAAGGAGCAGAAGGTAAAGGAATACAAAAAGGTACTCAATTTATGAAATGG
>CAILKS010000057.1 GCA_903834855.1 uncultured bacterium
CATTCGTGCGGCAAAGAATGAACGTGTCTTAGTTACAACGCTGACGAAGAAGATGTCAGAAGACCTCACTGATTACTTGCAAGAACGGGGAGTGCGCGTGCGTTATCTTCACTCGGAGGTTGATACCTTGCGGCGTGTAGAACTTCTGCGCGAATTGCGAATGGGTGATTACGACGTCCTCATCGGTATCAACCTTCTTCGTGAAGGACTTGATCTACCTGAAGTGTCACTAGTTTCAATCCTTGATGCAGATAAAGAAGGCTTCCTACGATCCGCCACTTCCTTGATTCAGACAATCGGCCGTGCTGCCCGAAATGTTTCAGGTGAATGCCTTTTCTCTTTTATTTGTATCCGTTCCAACTACTGTATATATCATAGGCATAGTATAGCAAACAGCAAAAAGTAATTAGCAATTAGGAAAATACGAATGCGGGACAACCTTAGTTTGCCCCGCATTCCCTTATTACTGTTTACTATCTGCTAACTGCTTTCCTTAAATTGCTTGTAAATTACTTCCCAATGAACGAGAAACTTTAATCGGCAGATTAGTTAAATTTCTTTTTGATAAAACCTTCTCAAGAATAATAACTAATTCGTCTGCCACTTTCTCCCCTATTTCTTTATCCATTTCAAAAACTAATTCATCATGAATTTGTAAAACTAATTTTACCTTATCTTTTAACCCAGCTTTTTCTATATATTCACTTGCGTCTATTGTTGCTAATTTAATCACGTCTGCACTCGTGCCTTGTATCGGTGCGTTTATCGCAATCCTTTCTCCTTGTGCCCGTAGAAATGGAAGTGGAGACTTTAATAATGGAACTTCTCGACGGCGTCCAAGTAATGTCTCAGTGTAGCCATATTTGGAAGCATAAGCTTTTACTTCTTCTAAATAATCCATCAATCTTGAAAATGTTTTTTTATATTGATCATAAAATTCCTGAGCCTCTTTTCTGTCTACCCCCATTCCTTCTTTCAAAGCTGTAACTCCCATTCCATAAAGAATACCGAAATTAATTGCTTTTGCTTTTCTACGCATATCAGATGTCACATCTTTTTCACTAACCCCGAAAACTCTCGCAGCGGTTCCAGTGTGAACATCTATATTTTTTTCAAAAATCTCCACTAGATTTGGATCGTGAGATAAAATAGCTGCGGCGCGCAAATCAATCTGAGCATAATCACAAGAAAGCAAAACCTTACCTTTGTCTGCAATAAATGCCTCCCTCACCTTTTGTCCAAGCTCACTTTTTACTGGTAAGTTTTGTAAATTTGGGTCCTCACAACTAAATCTTCCCGTCCCAGTTCCCGTCTGTACAAAGTGTGCATGTATTCTCCCATCTTCTTTTACAAAAGTTGGTAAGGCGTCAATATATGTAGAAAGAAGTTTAGAAAGCTCTCTGTATTCTAGAATAAGAGGAATTATCTCATGTTCGTCTTTTATTTTTTCGAGTTCGCTGACGTTTGTACTTTTTTGCCCAGTTTTTGTTTTTTTAATTTTCCCTCCTAGATTTAATTTGTCATATAAAATATCCCCTAGTTGTTTTGGAGAAGCCACATTAAATTCTATTCCCGCTAATTCATGAATTTTCTTTTCAATTATATTTACTCTGACATGTAATTCCTCGCTCATCTTCGCGAGTTTATTTTTATCTAAAGTTATACCATTCTCCCCCATCTCCTTAACCAAAGAAAGTAATGGCTTTTCAACTGTGATAAATAAATCCCACAATTTTTCTTTTTTTAATTCACCTTCTAAAAAACTTTTTATTTCTTCTTTTGTTTTTTTAGCAGTTACATTTTGTATATCTAAAAATGATGTGTTAGTCATCTCACTGTGAAGTAAGTGAGTCATAACCCGAAGCTCTTCAAGTTCTTCTTCGCTAATTAATTCTTCTTCGTCCAAATGTTCCTCTACAACAGCGTGACCGTTTTGTTTCATTGTATGTAAACGATTTCTTAATGATCTAAATTCATATAAATCACACATAGCTTGATACTTTTCTATATCAAGACTTTCTAACCATTCTTTTTCTGGTTCAACATACACAACCGGAGCATCACGTCTTATCGTTGCTAAAGTTTTTGAAAACAAAGCTTCTTCCTCGCCTTCTTCCAAGAGTTTTACAATGCGCTCTTTAAATCCTTCTTCAACTAACGCCTGAGCATTCTTCTTTACCGCTTTATACATTTTTTCTATTGAGCCATATTTTTTAATTAGCTCAGTCGCGGTTTTATCTCCAATACCAGAAATACCAATTATGTTATCTGATGAATCCCCCGCTAATCCTTTATAGTCCGGTATATGTTCTGGACCGAATCCAAATCTTTCGAAGACTTTTTTCTCAGTATAAAAAACTCCCTCGTTTCCTTTTTTTAAAGTAAAAACTGTAACTTTTTCTCCATCTACTAATTGAAGTGTGTCCATGTCACCGCTTGCTATAACGACGCGATAATTTTTATCTTTTTTAATTTGCTCAGCAATTGTCCCAAGTAAATCGTCCGCCTCAAAGCCTTCACATTTATAATAAGGTATAGCTAAAGCGTCACATAATTTATAAGATTCAATTATTTGTTCAATTAAAGCGTCATCACTTTTTGTACGTCCAGCTTTATAACCATCATAACTAACATGTCTAAATGTTGGTTTTGGTAAATCAAAACAAGCGGCTACATAGTCTGGTTTTATTTCTTCATATATTTTAAGAACCATAGTTATAAAACCATAAAGTGCCCCAGTTGGACGACCTTCACGTGTAGCAAAACCAGCCATCGCATGATATCCGCGGTGGAGAATCGCATGAGCATCAAGCAAGACGACTGTTTTTAATGCACTTTTTTTCATATATCTTTTTCGTAGACTAAAGTAACTTCACGAGTATCATCATCAATAACTTCAAAAGAAAGTCTTATGTCTGCTTTTATATAATTCATTTTTGAAGGCCACTCAATTACAACAATAGTATCTCTGTCCTCTAGGTTATCTTCTAGACGAAGAACTTTTGATTCTTTTGGGTGAGTAAATCTATATGCATCAATATGAACTACTTTTCTAAAATTATTATGAGGGGTTTTATATTCTTTCTTTAGAATAAAAGTTGGACTATTAACATTTTCAACAACACCTAAATATTTAGCTAAAATTTGAGTAAAGGTGGTCTTTCCTGCCCCCATATCACCCTCCAAAAGGACCACAGAGGCCCTATCCCTCTTGTCTTGAGAAAGAAGGTATACAACCCTCTCGGCGATAGCTTCTAGGTCTTTTTGACCAACTGTGTGGGATTCTTGCATGTAGTAATAATAGCACAAAGCCGACCGAAGGCCGGCTTTGTGCTAAGCAGTAAGTAACCAGTAATCAGCAATTAGGAAAATACGAAAGCAGGACAACCTTCGGTTGTCCTGCTTTCCCTTTTTACTTTTTATTTTTTGCTAACTACTTACTACAATTCGTGCACTCACATAAGGCAATTATGTTTTGGAATTTTTCTTTAAATCTTTAAACTTTTAAATATTTTAAGATTTAGATATATCTAAATCTTAGTGATGGGCTTCGTCTCCTTTTTTGTATGAAGCCGCAATACTTCTACCAAGAATAAATATAATGAAAAGTATTGCTATAAGAGCAAGCCATTCCACTAAACTACTTGGTAAGAAACTTCCGGCTCCGGCTCCTATTACATGCTTAGATCCGGATAGTGTTTGTATATCTGGGCCTGCTGTAATAGAAGAAGCTGTATAAGCAGTAACTTCATCTTGTACTTGTGTTCCAGGAACTGTATAAAGCACATAAGCTGTTGTTACAATTGTTTTACCAAGTGGGGCTGTCTTTTTTACTGTTCCTGACCAATTGATTACATTTTCAGAATATGGTCCAACAGATAACTGACTAAATGTCATTGTGTGAGTTGCTTCATCATAACTTCCCCTTGGAACATCTGTTAGAGAGATTTCCTCTGGAACCACAATTTTAATTATCACACCTGTTAGATTTGTACCAACTAAATTTTTATATGAGAGCCTATATGACACATTTCCTCCAACGGTTAATTCTCCTGTTATTTTTTCCATCTGAACAGCGATAAGCTTTTGACCTTGGTTAAGAATTGTTGCTGAAGATTCATTTACAGCAGAAACGACTGACCCGTCAGAACAAATGATTTCATTTTTCTTTACAACCTTTTTTACAGTATTTTTTACAGAAGTTTTTACTGGTGTTGGTTGTACATATGTAGCAACCTTAGCCTTTGTTGTGAACTTTACTATTTCACCTTTAACAACTCCGTATTGATTCTGCATTACAGCCCTACAATAATATGCTGTTGATGGCTGTAAATTAGATAATACATTTGAGAATGGTGATGTCGCAGATGATCCAATAATTGCAGGAGATGTTGTACGTCCGAGGTTTGCAGTTTGGCCGTATTCAAACCATCCTGTTGACTGAGCCCCTTGGGC
>CAILKS010000058.1 GCA_903834855.1 uncultured bacterium
ATACGTATCAAAATCATATATATCCATTTATAATGTACTACACTATAAATGTTTAAATTAAGTGTAGAAATTGATATCTCTGCATATTTTTCAAAAGAAATTCTGGCACGAAGTGGATCTGCCACTATTTGTGATAGATTATAAAGATTATCTCTATAGGCAGCAACCTGATTAACTGTGATTATATGATAAGTTGAAGCTGATAGCGGTACAGAAATAGCTAGAAGTTTTTTAAGTTTTGCATCAATTTTTTTATAATCATTTGTAACTGGATCTAATGATTTTATGTTTTCAGATTTTAAGAAATCTGCTACCCCGCTCAAATCTGTCTTCATAGAATAGCTAGTAATCATATCTTTTAAAATTAAAGCTAAGTTATTTCCATAATCTTTGATAGAATCTCTACTTTCCGCTTTGGCAACATTTATATCTTTAAAAATATATTTTGTGGGTATAATTTTTACGGCCTCTTGTGCCATTAATTGATCTAAAATATCTTGCTGTACAACTGAGTCCCCTCCACCATTTTGGTTTAGATAATTTGAGGCGACATAAAGATTTTTTGAAAATGAAGCAGTCAAATTATTTGGGTCATTTAATGCGTCTAAGTCTTTTTGATTAACCGGAGTCGCTTTAGTCTCAGCGAGGATTTCCGGCCTATCTTTAAATGCCTGCTCAGTTAAATCTTTCCATGTCGCTGGGCTCCCCTCTTTATTTTTACCAACAAGATCTATTGTTTTTACAGAAGTTAAATCAAGAGATGGATTATTATTTTTAACATTTATTCCAAACCAAGAAGCTGGTATCACAGCTGAGGATGCAGTTATTAAAAGAAGCACAGCTAATAAAATAAAATATTTACGATTTGTCATTTGTTCCATGATATATAGTATAGCAGTAAATAGTTTAGAGAAAATAAAGGTGAGAGGAAAGAGTTAAAAGCAGGAGGTCGCAAAGCGACCACCTGTATTTGTATTTACTCTTACCTCTTAACTCTTTCCTTTATTTCCTGCTTCCTTTTAAAATAATAAATACACAGGGTGACCCTGTGTATTTATTATTTTAAAAGGAAGCTAGATATTTGTAACCAAAGATCTAAAGGTACATCTTCAGCACGAACTTTTTCTGATATTTTAAGATCTTCAAAAAGTTTTTGGAACTCTTCCCTATTTTTATTTTCTTTAAAAACTTCCAATAGATTTGATATTAAAAATTTTCTTTTATGTGCAAAACCAGCATGTAATAGTTTAAAAAATATTTCTTCTTGATATTGGTTTTTGAAATTTTTACGAGAAATATTGTTTATTTGTAAAACAGCACTATCTACTGATGGAATTGGATTAAAACTCCCCTTATTTACTCTATAAACTAACTTTGGTTCGCCGTAAACTTTTACTGAAAGTGAAAGTATTGATTCTTTTTTATCACGAGCCACAACTCTTTCAGCCACCTCTTTTTGAACCAATACAACCATTTTAGAGGGTGAATTTTTGTGAGAAAGGAAGCGTGACAGTATTGCTCCTGTTATATAGTATGGAATATTTGCTATTAATTTGTAGCCATTAGCCAGTAGCTTGTAGTCAGAGGGTTCAAATAACAGCACATCACCTTCGATTAAAGTCAGTTGACCACTTTTGATTTCAGAAGCAAAGGTTTCTGAGAGAATTGGAATTAGATCTCTATCTTTTTCTAATGCTACAACTTTAATACCCGAATCTAACAGCCCACGAGTCAAAAAGCCTCGACCTGGGCCAATTTCTAAAACAAAATCATTTTTTGTTAGCTCTCCAGCATTCACAATATTAATTCGTGCAGGAATTGATGTTAAAAAATTTTGTCCAAGAGACTTTTTTGGAATCATAGCTGGATAGTTAGGAAGTTACTCGTTATTCGTTGATAGTTTTTTAATAAAAGCACTTAACATTTTCATTATATCTTCTAATTCATTTGAGGTTTTTTCAAAATCAATTTTTGTTATATAACCTAAACGATATGCAATTATTAATTGTGTTTCAGTTTCAGCACCAGAGCCATGGGATATTTTTAGAAAATGTAAAAACTCTTTCTTACCACGCTTACTGCCTTCAGAAACATTAGAAGGTATAGATACAGAGGCACGTCTAATTTGCGAAGTTAGTCCATAGAGGTCTTCTTTCGGGAAAGACTCTGTGATTTTGTATATATTAATACATAAATCCAACGATTTATTCCAAACATCTAGATCTTTATATGAGCTCATATTTTGTTATTATACCTCCCCTAACGAATAACTTCCTAACGAATAACAAAACAGATGATACAGTTCCCTAATTTAATATTCTAATGTGGGTCGCTAACTAGCTAAATATATACTACGTTGCTTTTCCCTTGCTTATAATACAAGTCGTTATGGTTTGCGATTTCTTCCGGTACATCATCTAAGAATTCACTCGGGGCGTTTATTTGTTTTTGCCCAAAAATAGTTCGCAGTTCTGCATAACATAAATATAGATGTTTTTTCGCACGAGTTACAGCAACATAAAAAAGTCTTCTCTCCTCTTCCTCCTCTTCCTTGCTTTGTTTTCTATTTCCAATATTTTTATGTGGGAATAAATCTTGTTCAAGTCCAACAACAAAAACTTGCTCAAACTCAAGACCTTTACTAGAGTGTATTGTCATCAAACGCACACCATTTTTATCTTTTGTGTCATTATCTTGATCGGATTGCAAAGAGGTTTCTTCTAAGAATTGGGTTAGTGCATCCATTCCAAGTTGTTCGTCATATCGAACCGTTAAAGAAACTAATTCACGAGCATTTTCTAAACGTTCTCTATCTTCAGAAGATCCTTCTAACATTTCCTGTTCCATTCCAGAATCAACAATAATCATTTGTATAACATGTGAAAGAGGGGATGTTTTTAATGTTTCAGAGATTTTATCTAAAAAGTCATAAACTTTATTTATTTTTAATTGAGCACTTGCGGGTACGTCCATACCAGCAAATATTTTAGCCACTGTAGTCTTCCCTATTCCTTTTTTTGGTGTATCAAATACTCGTTTCAAATCTGGTTGAGATAAGCGATTTATTGAAGCACGTAAATAACTCATTACATCTTTGACTTCCTTTCTTTCAAAGAATTTTGTGCCGAGCAAATTGTAGGTTACATTTGCACGAATAAAAGATTCTTCAAGAACACGTGATTGGAAGTTGGCTCTGTAAAGCACAGCAATTTGCTCGGCATTTTGTCCTTCTTCAATTAAAGTTTTACATTTTTCTGCAACCCATTCTGCTTCAGACCCCTCGTCCCACGTAGGCACAATATCTATCTTGTCACCTTCCCCTTTGGAAGTGAAAAGATTTTTTTTCTGGCGAACAGTATTTTTTTCTATAGCAGTATTTGCAAGAGTTAAAATATTTCCAGTTGATCGATAATTTTCTTCAAGCAAAACAGTACGAGTTCCAGGAAAGTCTTGTTCAAAGTTTAAAATATTTCTCAAATTTGCCCCTCGCCAGCTGTAAATATTTTGATCAGTATCTCCAACAACACAAATATTATTATTTTTCGGATTGACTAATAATTTTACAAAAGCATATTGAGACCCATTAGTGTCTTGATACTCGTCTATGTGAACATATTTAAAACGACTCTGATAATATTCGCGTATTTGTTGGTGGTCTTCTAACATATGCACTGCTTTTATAATCAAATCATCAAAATCCACAGCTTTCTGCCTTTTTAATTCCTCATCATATATTCTCCAAACAGAAGCAATTATATCCATCTGAGCGGTCGCAACTTTTTTCTTGTAGTCAGAAAGACTTGTGAAGTCCCCTTTCTCACGGCTAATTATAGAACGAATTTTCGACGGGTCATTTACTTTTGGATCAATACCAAGTTGTTCTATTGCGGTTTTAATTATTGAAAGTGAATCTGCGGAATCCAAAATAGTTGGGTGTTTAAGTAATCCTATGTATTCAGACTGTTCAGATAACATCATTAGTCCTAGTGAATGGAAAGTTTTTATTATTGGGGTATGGTGATATGGTGAGTCTTTTTCGATTATGTGTTCATCCTCTAATCTACTAATAATACGCTCACGCATTTCCTTTGCTGCCTTGTTCGTAAAAGTCACTGCAAGAATTGCACGTGGGTCAGTACCAAACTTTATTATTTCCACAATTCTTTCAGTTATTGTTTTTGTTTTTCCAGCACCAGCACCAGCCAAAATAAGAAGCGGCCCCTCGGTGTGAAGGACAGCTTCTTTTTGTTTTGTATTTAACAGAATATCAGTCATTTGCCCCTATTGTAGCAAAATTATAGCAATTAGCAGAAAGCAATAAGTAAACAGGTGATTAAATTTCTTTACTATTAATAATACTTTTTATTAAACCAAGAAGTAGCCTATTGGTATTTATTAATAGGTCCTCGAGTTGTTGGTATTCCTCTTCAGTTATTAGTTTGGTATCTCTTAGTACAAAAGAAAGATTCATCACCTCAGTTAAACTTCCATGTGCCATATAATAAAATTGAATTTTTTCCTTCTCACCTTTCCTTCCAAAACCTTCTGCAATATTAGAAGTTATAGACACTGAGGCTTTCTGTATTTGACTAGATAAACCAAATTTTTCTTCAGATGGCAGTTTTTTTGTTATTGTATATACAAAAAGAACAAGAGCATGACCTTTCTGCCAAACAATAAGGTCCATGAATTCTTTTGCTTTTTCCATATTGCTAGTTACTGTTTGCTAACTGCTGTGTTGGCACTTTTATAGGAATCTATAACTTTTTTACGCGAAGACTGGAATAGTTCTTCATAGTCGGGAATTAAATGTTTTAAAGTTGTTCCATAAAAATTATCCCCCATTTTAAGCGAGGCTTCAAGAGCTTCAAACTGATCTTTACCAACTCTTTCATAAGCATCCAAAAAGAATTGTTTCTGTATTGTTTTGGAAAGAGAAAGAAGTATTTCTTCTTGGTCTTCTTGTTTTATCCCCTCAAGACCTAGCTCTTTTATTAATTGTTGAAAAATTGTTTCTGGGTCCATATTATTTTTGTGCTGTTTTTGCGTTAATTTCTGCTATGATTTTATCACGCATCCACTTATAAGAATCTGGTAAAGTTTGTTTTGGTGGGAATGGATCATATCTACCTTCTCCTAAGACTAAGCTTCTTATATCTCTAAAGACTAAAGCTATTTCTGCTATATTGTTTCTTAAATAACAATTCTTTAACTCCTTAGTTTTTTCATCCTGAGAGGAAATTACACATTCCGGTATTATAATTCCAGTATTGCTATAAGTTATATTTAAAAAGTCAGGATAAGGTGAAACTTTTCTATACAATTCAGACTTAGTTCTTTCCGAAGGTTTTATTGTGCCAGCTGTATTTAATATTTCAATCTCATTTAAAAATGGGACAACATATTCTTCAGAACTTTTTGAACTTACGAGAGTTTTTATTTTTAATTGAAGATTAGGATCAATTTCCATCCACCATTTTGTTTTTTCATAATCTTTATTTGTGATTTCTGGGGCAGACTCTATTTGAGTAGTTGGTTTTTCAACAGATGCGGAAGCCCCGCTCTTATCTGGGCTCATTGGTGCTGTAGAGACAACAGATGAAGATGTGACACCGGAAGTTTGTGAATTTTCCTTATTTTTAAGAGCATAACCTGCCCCAAGACCAAGAGCTATTGCTGTCACTGTTGCGTGAAGATAAGCCTTAGGCATTTGCTTAAGTTTTTCAAATAAAAGTTCAGCCATTTTAGTAGAAGCAGCTAAAGCATTAGGATCTTTTATTATTTTTGCAGCGGGAGTGGCTATAGTTTCTGGAGCTTTTGATACAGTCGCCGCAACTGGATCAGCCTCTAGATGAGGGGGATTAACAACAACAAGTTCAGGGTCTTCTGGGGCTGGGTGAATTTTATCCTCTATAATTTCTGGAGCAACTTTTTTCTCAGTTGTCTTAACTTCTTCCAATACCTTTTCACTTTCTGGTAACACATTAGCAGTGTAGTCCAATGTTTTGAAAAAAGTTTTTAACTTATCAATATCAGCAAGTTGGTCTTCTGCCAAAAGGTTTCCCCCTTTTAAATCATTAATAACACTATCTGCATTTTTGGGACTAATTTTGAATTCATCTTGTAAATCTTTAGCAGTCAATTTACTGTTTCCCAAACTAACTCTATTAAGTATGAACTCAATAAGATCACCAGCGATTAGAGTGTTTTTTAAAGGTTCTTGTTCAACATTAACTGTATCTGGTAAAGCAGGAACACTTTCTGGCAGAGGTTCATTTGAAATTGCACCATCAACAGTCTCTGGTTCATCAGAATTTTCTGAAAATTCCCAAGATTTATCTTTTAAAGATTCTAGTTTTTTATTTAATTCATCAGGGTCTACTTTTCCTTCATTATTTATTATTCCTTCTTTAGCTAATTTTTTCATGACCTTTACAAGGAATTCAATAGGAATATTAAATTTCTTAACTAACCCGTCCGCAAAGACCTCATGGTCTCCACTGGTTGCAAAATTATAATGTGTAAGCCAAGCGGAAAGATCTCCAAGAGGAATATAAGTTTTTTTAACAGTTTCTGGAGTTACAGGTGTCTCTGGTGCTTTTGAAACACTATCCTTAGTTGGTACAGTTGGAAAAAATATAACTGATTCAGCTTTTGCAGCCCCTGGCTTCATTAATTTATCTGCAATAGGTGTTGGGCTTGGATTTTCCCCTGCTTCTAATTCCGCAACAAATTTAGCAAGATCTTCATTAGATGGATTTGGGTTCTCAATTAAAAAAGTTTCAATAGTTTTACTCATATTTTTAATTATACAGTTACTTCTGGTTTTATTAGTTTTAAAACCATTAGTAAATTACTTGCAGAAGTATCATCATAACCAGCAAGCTTAAGTTTTTCAATAGTAAAATCCTCCCCACCCCTTTTCCTTTCAATAATTTCTCCATTTCTCGTTTTTTCTTTTGCAAGGTTTTCTGCAACACTTATATCAGGAGATTTTGCTGGAGTAGCAACAGGATTTGTAATGCTTAGAGGTGTGGGTTTGGCAGTTCTTGTTGGTAATTTGTTTACTCTCATAACGGTACGTACGTTAGCAAAACCCGTAGTGACCGTTTCTTCCGGAGAGATAACTTTATCTTCTTTGATTTCAGAAGCTGAAGCAAAAGTCGTAATTTTTAGCTTACTCTCTTGATAATCTTTTTCCATCTCTGTATATACTCCAAAGGTTGGATCTTCCATGTTACGCAATAAACGTGTTATTTTTTGTGTTAATAACTTTAGATCAGTTTTTATAAGTCTGATAGTATCAATATTTATTGTTATGATTTCACTTTCTATTCTTTTGACTTGATCTTTTATATCATTTCTTTTTTGAGTTAGTACAGCATCAGCTTGTCCCTCAAAAGTAATATTTTCAAGATCTTCTATGACAATCTGGCAAGCATGTAAAATGCCCGTAAACTGATCTAGGGTTTTATCTACCTCTAAACGCTGTTCAGGTGTCTGATTCGGAGTCTTTATTTTACTTATATCTGCAAAAGAAACCTCTCTCCCAGGAGGAGAGATATTATCTCGCCCCCTAGTTTCTGGACCGAATCCACGGGGTTTATTTTTTCCTTGAGGTTGATCAGCCATAATTAAATCCAGTATACCTTTATTTTAAAGCACAAAGGTAAGGTTCTCCACATGTTTACATTTGCTAAGTTGGTTGTTTTTAGAGCTTATTTCTGGTAGGATTATTAGATGTTCGCGCTGATAAAACCCAGTTTTATCAATTGACGGAACTCGATGTTTGTTGTAATAAATAATCCTTTAAAGAGATTATATTTAAAACAAAATCAATTCAAACAAACACTCTGTTTTGTTTATACAAAATCTTGTTAGTTATAAAATCAAAAAGAGATTTAAGAAACGGTATCTTTAATCTCATAATATGTTTAGTAATATTAAAACCTGGAATAACACATGCTGGGATTATTTCTGATTTCACCGATAAAGTGAAATCTATTTTTTTACCAACAATTTCTGCCTCTGAAGAATTGTCCCCTACATCCCAAACAATGAATCTAATGAAACCAATCGTTGTTGACGATAACGATATAAATGGAGCTATTGCAGACGATACGTCGTCTCCTGATTTACTTTCTGCAACAACTGGCTCACTTCGTGTTTCAACAGAAGACGTTGATTATCCTATAAATGACACGATTAGTGTTTATGAGGTTAAAAAAGGAGACTCCCTTGCAGCGGTTGCTAAATTGTTTGGTGTTTCAAAAAATACTATTATATGGGCAAATGACTTAAAGTCGCAGAACCTTGTTCCAGGAGATACATTGGTTATTTTACCAATGACTGGGATTAAACACGTTGTTAAAAAGGGCGACAGCGTTTCTTCTATAGCAAGGAAATATAAAGCAGATACAAGTGATATTGCAAAGTTTAACGGTATAACTACAAACGATAGTTTAACTGTTGGTGAGACTATTCTTGTTCCTGAAGGTGAAATAGCTATTACTAATAGTGTGAAAACATCGTCAGGTAAAATTATTATTACTGGTAAGATTAGCGCTTCTTATTCTAATTCGGCCCCAGAAGGATTCCTTGTACGACCACTCTCTGGTGGTAGAAAAACTCAAAATCTTCATGGGCGTAACGGAATAGATTTTGGTGCCCCAACAGGAACGACTGTATTTTCTTCAGCAGAAGGACGTGTAATTCTTGCAAAGACTGGTGGATATAATGGAGGTTATGGAAATTATATTATTATTTCGCATGATAATAATATACAGACAGTGTATGGTCACCTGAGCCAGGTCAATGTTGTAGCTGGTCAGACTGTTTCTCAAGGCCAAGTCATTGGGCGAGTAGGAAATACAGGGAGATCAACAGGCCCCCATCTACACTTTGAGGTACGCGGAGTTCGCAACCCTTTCTAACTAGTTTTTAGTTTCAAGTTTCCAGTTTCAAGAAAATACAGAAAAGTTATGTATTTTTAATCTTCTGGAAACTAAAAACTGGAAACTTGAAACTGAATTAAAACCTATCTTCGTATAGCTTCGGTCTGTATTGAAAAGCCTCCATAACATCAGATTCACAAATATTGTCAGACTTCCTCAAGTCAGCGATTGTACGAGCTAAACGTAAAACTCTATGATATGCTCGCGGTGACAATACATGAGTTGTTGCTAATGTTTTCATTAAGTCCTCAACATTTTTATCCAGCTTAATATGTAAAGCAATATCTTTTGCTTTCATATCTTTATTCATTTTTAATTTTGAACTAGAATTATTTTTTAAAAATCTTTCCTCTGCAAACTTTCTTGCTGCATTAACTCTTTCTCTTATACCTTCCGTTTCTTCACCAACTCTTGAATGTGAAAGTGTTTCGTAGTCAACATGTTGCACTGGCACCCACATATCTATGCGATCCATAATAGGACCAGATAATTTTTTTGCATATCTTTGTATGTCAGACGGAGAACATGTGCATCTTTTTGTTTTACTGCCCATATATCCACAAGGACAAGGATTAAAAGCAATAATTACAATACAGGCCGCAGGGAAAGCAAAAGTCCCTTTTGCTCTTGAGACGACAATCACACCTTCTTCAAGTGGTTGTCGCAATGACTCTATAACTCTTTTATCGAATTCTGGAAACTCATCCAAGAAAAGAACTCCACGATGTGCTAAAGTAATTTCCCCTGGGCGTGGACTTGCTCCACCACCAACCAGAGATACATATGAAGACGTATGATGTGGAGAACGAAAGGGTGGATGAGTTACTAGCCCAGTTTTTGTATTTGCAACAGAGTGTATTCTCGTTACCTCAAACACTTCTTCTTTAGGAAGAGGAGGTAGTATTCCAGTAAAAGCTCGGGCAAGCATTGTTTTCCCCGTCCCTGGTGGGCCGTAAAGAGCGATGTTGTGTCCACCTGAAGCCGCAATTTCGAGAGCCCTCTTTGCAGTTTCTTGACCACGAACATCTTTAAAATCTAAAAAGAAATCTGGTCTAATATAATTTATGGAAGTTGTTGGCATTTTTTCTATAAAATTTTCTAAGCCATCATCCCCTTCTATCACTCCACCAAAATGTCTAAAAATATCTTTTAGATTTGAATAACCATAGACATCAACCCCTTCTATTAAAGCTGCCTCTTCTTTGTTTGCATTTGGAACAAAAAGAGATTTAATACTCAGAGCTTTAGCTTTTTCTGCAATAGAAAGTATTCCACGCATTTCCTGAGCGTCTCCTGCTAAGGAAAGTTCCCCAACAAACCAAGAAGATTCTATTTCTCTTTCTATTTGTTTAGATGCAAGTAAATATGCAATTGCTATTGGTAAATCAAAATGTGACCCCTCTTTTTTAATGTCAGCTGGAGCCAACAAAACAGTTACTTTATGGTTCTCTGTTTTTGGATTACGTAATCCAGAATTTTTTAATGCAGCAATAACGCGGTCTTTACTTTCGTCAACTGCTTTGTCAGGTAATCCAACTATAGAAAAAGAGTAAAGGCCAGAAGACACATCTACATCGACAGCGACCTCTTCTGCCTCTAGACCTACAATATGTGCACTATATATAGTTGCAACGCTCATTATTTAATTATAGTACCACGCAGCTTAAGAATATTATCTGTAGAACTTGCAAAAGCAAGATATTGATCATTTATAAAAGCATAAACTAAAGTACTTGAACCTACTGTTACAGATCTCATGTTTTGATTTGATTTTGTATCATCGGTAAAAGTTAGATTCGGTGTTGTTGTGCTATTTTCATAACTTTTTAATTCGTTTGATAGCACCCATTTTGCAACCTCAGTTTCCATTTTTATCATAAAAGCAAAAGTATAATCATAATTATTTATGGAAAAGATTATTCCATAAGGAGTTTCGTCAACTTTAGTTGTAAAACGAGAAATACCAGTACCTAAAACCGGAGAAAAGTTATTTATTTTCTGAGAAATTGCTTCCGGTGTGTTTTCAAGACTTTTTTGTTTATTTATTAAATCAGAAGCTTTTTGTTTTGAAGTTGGCTGTTGTTTAATATACAAATATCCTAAATATGAAAATCCACCAAAAATAAGAACGAAAATAATACCACCAAAAATAAAGAAACGGCTAGATGAATTTGGGTTTGAAAAAGAGCCACGCGGAGAAGAATTGCCAATTTCTCCAGAAGCCGAAGCAATGTCTCCAATAGTGGCTTCTTTTTGTTTTATTTCATTTCTTATATCTTGTTCAAAAGTATCAATGTTTGGAATAGCCATGCAAATAGTGTAACAGACAATAGACAGTAGACAATAGGAGTTCCAAGTTCCTAGTTCCCAGTTTCAAGAAAATACAGGGTGGCCACGAAGTGGCCACCCTGTATTTTGTATCCTCTGGAAACTAAAAACTAGAAACTTGAAACTAGTTATTCGCCACCAGGCGATATGCCCAATTCATCATCAGAGAATTCTTGTACAGCTCTAGGTTTTTTAGCATGAGCCTTACCTTTTTTAGCAGCAGAATGTTGTGTCCTGTATCCAATTAAAAACTTTTCTGGATGCTCACACATATCAATAAAGTCCTCGCATGTTGCACGAAGAGACGAAGAAGACGAACGGCCAAATGAAATTACTTCTACCTGTACTCCAAAATGTTCTTTTAAGAAAATAACAAGAGGTACGAAGTCCCCGTCCCCTGTTGCTAAGACAATCGTGTCGACTTTTGGAGCTAAGCGAATTGCATCAACTGCAAGTCCGACGTCCCAATCAGCTTTTTTTGCACCACCGTAAAAAACCTGTAAGTCTTTCGTTTTGGTTTCGATCCCAAGCTTTGTTAATGCTTCGAAAAAGTTTGTTTCATCCCCCGCCTCTGTTGTGATGACATAAGCTAGAGCACGTATAAGCTTACGCTTACCAACAGATTCTTGCATTACTGCACCAAAGTTTACTCTTGTATTGTATAAATTTTTTGCACTGTGATATAGATTTTGAGTATCTATAAATACTGCGACACGTTGGTCACTATGTTTGATAACAGACATATTAAATAGTTTGTAGTTATTAGTTGATAGTTTGTAGTTAAATACAAAAATTCAAACATCTAATAACTTTATTGTTTATTAAAATAGAAACTATAGTTAGTATACACTTAAATGCACGTTAGGAAGTTAGTCGTTGTTCGTTAGGGGTAAATAGTTACTAATACATAAGCGCGCCGTAGGCGCGCTTATGTATTTCCTAACTTCCTAACGAAGAACGCCCTAACTATTTGAGTCCGAGCTTCGTAACCACTGTTGTATAACGCTTCTTGTTGTTTGCCTCCAAATACTTTAAATGTGTACGGCGGTCAGCAACCATTTGTATAAGCCCACGTCTTGAGTGATTATCCTTCTTGTGAACTTTCAAATGATCTGTAAGTTCAGTAATTTTCTTGCTCAAAATAGAGATCTGAACTTCAGGAGATCCTGTGTCAGTATCATGTATTTGAACGGTTTTTATGGCGTTAGCCTTTTTTCTTGTCGTAAGCATATTGATTAACTATTGCTATATTCTATCACACATTTCCTTACTTTGCAACCCCCTTTGGGCAGATTATAGACGATGGACAGTAGATTCTAGAAACTCCTTCTTTCTAAGGATTTTTACTACAACCTACAACCTAAAAACTATCAACTATTTTATTGTGCGACATTGGGTTATACTAGGAAAATATGCAAAGTCTTAGTAGTTTAAAGGATGATTTTCTTCAATATATAGAAATAGAAAAAGGACGCTCAGCACTCACGGTTCGTAATTATGAGCATTATCTCACTCGCTTTTTAGATTTTATAAAAGTTGAATCCCCTACTGATATCACCGAGAGTATGATGCGCGAGTATCGTGTATATCTCAATCGTCATCCGGCACGTGCTATAAAAAAGGGTCAAGCCCAAGAAACTTTAGATAAAAAAACTCAAAACTATCATTTGATTGCACTTCGCGCATTTTTAAAATATATGCGTAGACAGGGTGTAAAAAGTTATGATCCAGAAAGAATTGAGCTTGCAAAGACACAACAACGCGAACTTGATTTGATTTCTGAAAAAGAATTAGAAAATTTGATGGCTGCACCGGACGTCACTACTATCGCGGGACTTCGTGATAAAGCAATTTTAGAATTATTTTTCTCTACAGGGTTACGTGTTTCAGAATTATGCTCGCTTGATCGTGATACAGATTTAAAAACAGGAGAGATTTCTGTTCGTGGAAAAGGAGGAAAGATTCGTGTGGTTTTCGTATCAGGTGCGGCGGCTATTTCTGTTAAAAAATATTTAGAACAGCGTGTTGATATTGATGAAGCCATGTTTATTGATCACTCCCCTCGTGCCCATGCGAGAATGGTAAAAGAAGAATCTATTCGCCTTACACCTCGCTCTGTTGAAAGAATTGTAGAAAAATATGCAGTGATAGCAGGTATAGCAAAGAAGTGTACACCACACGTGATAAGACACAGCTTTGCGACAGATCTTTTATATAATGGAGCTGATTTGCGTACTGTACAAATGATGTTGGGCCACGCTTCTATTGCTACGACTCAAATTTATACAAACGTTACAAATAAATTCCTTCGTGATCAGTTTGAAAAGTTCCATTCGAAGAGAGTTAAGAATTAAGATTTTACTTTTTCTAAATTTATGTTAGAGTAGAGACTTTGTACACCCCTA
>CAILKS010000059.1 GCA_903834855.1 uncultured bacterium
TGGAAATTCCGTCCAAATAGACCCCACTTGACCGCATGAAACTGACCCCACTCGATCGGACCAAAGTGACCCCCCAAGATCGTTTGAAACTGACCCCACTATTTTTGATTTGATCATACTGTTTTAACACAATGATTTTTTTTACTGATTAGTGATTTTTACACTATAGTAAATATAAAAAATCATGGCGAATAAAACAATTAGTATGAGCAAGGTAAGACAGATCATTAAACTTTATTCCCAGGGAATAGGTAAAAAGAAAATCGCTACAAGATTAGCGGTATCAAAAAACACTGTAAAAGAATATGTCATTACGTTTATTAAACTTAAAACGCCTTGGGATGAACTCTCTAAGCTCACTGATTTTGAGTTAAACAAACTCTTTCACCCACCCGAAGAAACGTTTTTAAATCAAAGAGTACAACAACTGCACGATTTTTTTCCAATAATGGAAAGGAACTTGAGAAGACGTGGAATGACTGTATCAATACAGTTCAGAGAGTTTAAAGCAAAGTATCCGGAGGCTTACGCAGAAACATCCTTCTATGGTTATTATCGCAAGTGGAAGCAGAAGGTTAATCCGAGTATGCACATTGAACATAAAGCTGGCGACAAAATGTATGTTGACTATGCGGGAGCCACATTGCCTTATGTTGATACGGATACAGGCGAAATAAAACAAGCTCAGGTTTTTGTAGCTATACTTGGTTGGAGCCAGTATGCTTATGTAGAAGCTATGCGTAATCAAACCATTGAAGAATTTATTGAGGCTTGTGAAAATGCCTTGCATTATTTTAAGGGTGTACCGCTGGCTATCGTTCCAGATAATTTAAAATCTGCGGTGAGCAAAGCGAGTAAATACGAAGCCTCGGTAAATGAAAACTTTAAAGCTTTTGCTGATCATTACGGTGTTGCTATTCTACCAACACGCTCACGCAAACCAAAAGATAAAGCACTTGTAGAGGGCATGGTAAAGCTATCTTATCAACGGATATACACCAATATCCCCGAAAGAGAGATCTTGCCTTTAAATGAATTAAATGCAGCGATACAAAAATATCTTCTCGATCATAACAACACGGTGCTAACCGGCAGAGAATATTGCAGAACAGATCAATTAATAATCGAACAACCTTCGCTTCAAGCCTTACCTGAGACACGTTATGAGATGCGTAAAATAAAACAAGTAACCGTTATGAAGAACTGCCATGTTTTGCTTCACGAAGACCAGCATTATTATAGTGTTCCTTATGAGTTGATCTGCAAAAAATTAACCATGCAATACTCCCGTTCAGAAGTAAAATTATACTTACAATATGAACTTGTGGCAACACATAAAAGAGTTCGTAGTCCGGGGAACTATAGCACAGAACCTTCACACATGCCGCCACAACATCGCTATGTAACAGAATGGAGTCGAACCTTTTTTATTGAACAAGGTAAAGCCATTGATCCTGTTGTTGAACATTACATTATGCAAGTGCTTGCAAAGAAACAACACCCCGAACAAGCCTATAAAGCTTGCATGGGAATTTTATCTTTCACTAAACGTGTTGGAAGTGCAAGGCTCATTAAAGCATGCAAGCGTGCGCATGAAATAGGTTACTACAATTACAAGATCATTGATGAGATCTTAAAGAACAACCTTGATAAATACGAAGACGATCCAGAACCAGTGCTAATGCCTTCGCACGACAATATCCGAGGAGGAGACTATTACCAATAACCAATAAATAATAACAATTAAAATCAAAAACAATGAATGAAATCCTAAACAAAATGAAACAGATGAGACTAACCGGAATGGCAAAAGCTTTTCATCTAACACTAGAATCAGGTAAGAATGAAAAGTATACCCCTGATGAAATGATATCCCATTTGATAGAATCAGAATGGGATGAGCGTTACAATCGTAAACTTGATCGCTCAGTTCAAGCCGCACGCTTCCGATACAAAGCAAGCCCTGAACAAATTGCTTTTGATGATAAGCGTGTCGATAAAAATCAAATACTTAGATTGGCTGACTGCGAGTTTATTAAACGCAATGAGAATATAATAATCACAGGCAGTACCGGTATAGGAAAAAGCTTCCTAGCGTCTGCGCTTGGCCATCAAGCTTGCGCTCTTGGTAATCGTGTTCTATACCAACATAGCACAAAACTTTTTGCTCGCATGAAAATTGCTAAAGCCGATGGTTCTTATTTAAGAGAACTAGCAAAGATCGAGAGACAACAATTGTTATTGATCGATGACTTTGGCTTACAACCACTGGATGCTCAAAGCCGCTCTACGCTTATGGAAATTATTGAAGACCGACATGGTAAATCTTCTACCATTATTACTTCACAGATACCTGTCAGTAAGTGGCATGAAATAATCGGAGAACAAACAATAGCAGATGCTATCTTAGATCGAATTGTTCATGATGCACACCGAATTGAAATGAAAGGTGAATCTTTAAGAAAAAAAAGACAGCCTAAAAATGAAGAACAAATTGAATTAGAAAATTTAAAAAACTAACTTCGCTTAACAATGTTAAATTAGATGTTGATCAACTCAAAAATAGCAGTTCAAAATGAGGGGTCTGTTTGCAGCGATCGAAAGGGGTCTGTTTGTGCGGAATATCCAACTGTTGTTTAAATTGGACCTAAACAAATATGATTTTGACAAGATTTTATTAGTTATTGATGAAGGAAGGAATATTAATTTGATTAATAATCATTTCAGAGAAGACACGTCTATTTACATTTCCACTAAAAGTAAAACCAAATTATCTTTCCTTAAAATGGGGAAAGAAGTGTTTCACCGTGATATTGTATTCAATTAATTTCAACAATGTAATTGATAAACATTATGTTATGTCAAATAAAATACTATGAAAATCTCTAATTTATTCTTCACTTTTCTGTTGACGTCTTCGTCTTTGTTCGCACAAGACAAATTCTTTAACCAATTAGCCGATTCAGCTGCAACTTTAACAAAACAAAAGGTAAAGTATGATCGAGCATATTTCAAAATAGGATATCCAAATGGCGATGTGCCTAAAGATAAAGGAGTATGCACTGATGTTATTATTAGAACATACAGAAAATTTAAAATTGACTTACAAAAGGAAGTACATGAAGACATGAATGCTAATTTTGATGAGTATCCAAAAACATGGGGATTGAAAAAAACAGATAAAAA
>CAILKS010000060.1 GCA_903834855.1 uncultured bacterium
ATCCACAGACCTATACTTAGTATTATATTTTATATATACTAAATACATGAAATTCGAATGCAAAGGTGCAGCATTAGTTACAGCCGTTCAACAAGTAGCAAAAGCCCGCAGTAAACAATCAAATCAAAATTATCTTCAAGATATTCATTTATCTTTAGAGAATCATCAATTAAGTTTAAGAGCAACAAACCTTGAACTTTTTTGTGAGAAGAGTATTTCTGTAAAAGGAATACAAAATGGTAATTGTATATTACAGGGAGAAACTCTTGTTAAGATAATTCCATTTCTTCAAAAAAATGACACAGTCTTTTCTTGTGAATTAATTGATGGGGTTTTTTCTATTACAAGTGAAAAAGAAGTTATAGAAATAAAAATAACACCATATGAAGATTTTCCAACACTTCCTCCACAAGGTAAAAATATTGGTAAAATCTCTAAAGAATCACTAACTATTCTTTTAAAAGAGGTTTCTTTTTGTGCAGCAACAACAGAAATAAAACCAGAAATTGCTTCAGTGTATTTATATACAAAAGATCATAATATTATTTCTGTTGCTACAGACTCATATAGATTAGCGGAGAAAGTTTTAGAGGCACCAACAGCTGTATCTTTAAATGTTTTGATTCCACAGAAACACATTGCAGACATTTTATACATAATCGGAGAGGAAGAAGAGGAACTAGAATTATCTCTCTATGAAAGCATTTTAACGATTACAACTTCCAAAATAACCCTTTGTATTCATACTGTTACTGGACAATTTCCAGATTATCGTCAACTTTTCCCAAAAAGCTTTACGACGGTTGCAACTCTTAATAAAGATGATTTACAAAAATCTTTAACTTTAACTACTTTTTTCACAGAACAATATTCTCAAGTTAAATGTGTTTTTACAGACACAAGCTTAACTTTACATAGTAAAAATGAATCCGTCGGACAAGTAACAAACAGTGTCTCTATTTTAAAAACAGGGGATGATATAGAAGTAAGTTACAACAATAGGTATTTTTTAGACGTTCTTTCTCATATTGTTGGCAATACTTTAGTTTGTTCTTTTACTGTTCCACAGAAACCACTTTTTATTCAAAGTAAAGAAGATATTACTTTTACATACTTACTCATGCCACTTAACCGCTAATTATGGATAATTCACTTTTTTCTAAATACCAAAAAGTAATTAAAGCAGATGGCGATAAGAAAGAAATAATTATTGAGTTAATAGAAAAAACTTCAGGAATTATATTAACTAAAGAAGAAATAAGTTTAAAGAAGAAAGAAATATCTCTTTTTATTTCTTCCGCTAAAAAATCTAAACTTCACCAATCAGAAATAAAAAAGATTTTAAATGAAGCCGGGTATCTTTTAAATTATTGAGTACTTGTCGTTGTCGCTGTAGAAGTAGAGCTAGTATCTGTACTGGTATTATAACCACCACAAAGGGTTGGGTGTTTAGCTAGCCAATTTTGTAATCCAGTTTCCCATAAATAGTATTGAGAGTCCTGTTCTGGGTTAGAAGGAAGAGGGCCATCAGGATTATCTTTTATAACATGGCGAAGTATCTCGTGTATCCCGTCTGTAGAACAGTACTGTCCGCGAAGAATTGGCTTCTGGGAGGTGTTTGGCACAGGATCAGGGAAATACTCTATCGAACTAGTTGCAATAGCTGCAGCGAGCGCTTTGTGCCACATTGGAGCAAGAACATAACCAGCAACCTTCTTGTCGATAGGACTATTATCATTATTACCTTCCCACATACCAAGAACCAGAGATGGTGTATAACCAATAACCCAAGTATCTCGATAATCATTTGTTGTTCCTGTTTTTGAAGCAACTGGCCTATCTCCAAAGAAAAGAGGAGTATTTGCTCCGTATGCTGGTATTTTTGCTTCATTATCAGACAAAACACTGGAAACTAAAGAGGTGACAGTTTCAGGTAATACTTCTGTTTGAACTGGGCTAAATTTTTCCAACAGATCACCGCCAACGTCTCTTACTTCTATAATGCCTTGAGGTTTACTATAAATTCCATTATTAGCAAAAACCCCATAAGCATTAGTTAGTTCTAGTAAAGTTACTTCACCACCACCTAAAACCAAAGACATACCGTAACGAGAAGGATCAGTAATTGTAGAAAGACCCATATCTTGGGCAAGCTTCACAGCATTATTAAGACCAGTTAAATAAAGAAGCTTAACAGCGGGGACATTTAAAGATTGAGCTAAGGCATCTCTTAAAGAAATTGGCCCACGGAAAAGACCATCATAATTTTTTGGCATATAACAGTCAGAACTTTTTGTTCCAGGATTTGGATTACCATAAGCGTCACAATTAGCATTAAATTGAGTCTGTACATCAAACAAAACAGTTTCCGGTGTGTATCCAGCTCTAAAAGCTGCAGCATAAACTATTGGCTTAAAAGAAGATCCAGGCTGTCTCGAGGCAGTGGCTATATTATATTGACCATCTATTTCTTTATCAAAAAAATCTCTGGACCCAACCATTGATAAGATCTGTCCAGTGCGGGGATCTATAGCAACAAGTCCAGAATTTGAGGCATT
The DNA here is from genome assembly GCA_903834855.1 of uncultured bacterium. GTDB lineage: Bacteria > Patescibacteriota > Minisyncoccia > Phycocordibacterales > UBA5272 > UBA11704. The sequence continues at coordinate 2,559 of CAILKS010000060.1, forward strand.
ATATTTTTTAGCATTTATAAGAGAACCCTCTTTTACAATTTCCTCCATTTGTTTTTGTAAAGGATAATCAAGAGTTGTTATAACTCTAAGCCCACCATTTTGAACCATATCTATACCATATTTTTCTTCTAAATAAGACCGAACATACATAACAAAATGCAGAGCTTTTCCGCTATTTGAAGCGTCAGTATCAAAACTGACAACTTCATTTTGAGCACTAACTTTTTCAACCTCAGTTATATAACCAAGATCCTGCATTCTTTGTAAAACTAAATTTTTTCTTTTATCCAACTCATTTTTATGTTTACCATAAGGTGAATAATAAGTAGGAGCCTGGGGAAGAGCCGCCAAATAAGCAGCTTCCGCTAGGGTTACATCCTTTGCATGTTTATTAAAATAAGTAGCCGAGGCCTCTTCTACCCCGTATAAAGTTCCACCATAAGGGCTTTCATTTAAATACATTTGTAATATTGTATCTTTCGGTACTTGGGCATCTAATTTAAGAGAAAGAACTATTTCTTTTAATTTTCTCGTTATGGTTTTATCTCTTGTTAATAAAGAATTTTTAATAACCTGTTGATCAATCGTTGAACCTCCTTGTGAAAATCCTCCACTTTTTACATTAGCAATCATTGCTCGGACAAAAGAAGTTGGACGAAAACCATGATGTTCATAAAAATGGGAATCTTCTATTGAAATGGTTGCTTTCCTAATATATGGGCTCATTTCTTCGAAAGGAATTTCTGTACGACGAATATTGTCATGTAGATTGTATAGAACAATTTTCCCAGTTCTGTCGTATATTTTTGTTGAATTAGAAATGTCTCTATTTTCAAAATTATTAAAATCTGGCAGGTTTAAAGTGGCGATCCAGCCAGTTAAAAGGGCGAGTCCTATAATCCCAATAGAGATAATTATAAAAAAACCATCGCGAAGGAACTTTTTAAGAAAACTTTTCTTACGTTTAGTATGGGTTTCGTTCATGTGCCTAATAATAACATGACCTTATCACAAGACCATCTCTATGATAAGATGTTATTTATGGATAAAGTAATTATTGATGAAGCAAAAATTGATGAAATATTAACTAGGGGGGTTGAGGATGTGATCGTTAAAGAAGAGCTTAAAAAAGAACTTATGTCTGGGAGGCAGCTTCGTATTAAATTAGGAGTTGACCCAACAGGAGGAAAGATACATATTGGGAGAGCTGTTCCACTTAGAAAACTTCGCGAATTTCAGCGGCTTGGACATCAGGTTGTTTTTATTGTTGGTAATTTTACCGCCCAAATAGGCGACGCGTCAGATAAAACAGAAAAGCGTCCAATACGAACTCGTGCTGAAATAGACGAAAATTTAAAAGATTATAAAAGTCAGATTTCTAAAATTCTTGATTTATCAAAAACAGAATTTGTTTACAATGATGACTGGCTATCAAAACTTACATTTGGAGAAATTGCAGTACTCTCTGAATGTTTTACTGTGCAACAAATGTTAGCGCGCAGAAATTTTAAAGATAGATATGAAGCTGGAAAAGAAATTTCTCTTCGAGAATTTTTGTATCCAATTATGCAAGGATATGATTCTGTTGCAGTTAAAGCTGATGTAGAGATAGGGGGGAATGATCAACTTTTCAATTTGATGGCTGGAAGAGTTATTCAAGAGCATTACGGCATGCCAAAGCAAAGCATACTCACTTTTGAAATGCTTGAAGGAACAGATGGAAGAAAAATGTCTACTTCCTGGGGAAATATAATTACTATTGTTGACGAGCCATTTGATATGTTTGGGAAATTAATGTCAGTAAGAGATGAATTAATTGTTAAATATTTCAAACTTTGCACAGATATTTCTTTGGAAGAAATTGCTTCGATTGAGAAAGAATTAAAAGATGGAGCAAATCCACGTGATATAAAAATGAGATTAGCTACAGAAATTGTAACCATGTACAGCACAGAAAAAGATGCTAGCCTTGCTAAGTCTTCGTGGATTGAAACTTTTTCAAAAGGAGGTGTTCCAGAAAAAATTCCAGAAATAAAAACAACATCTGATAAAGAAATGGTTGATGTTTTAATTGAAAATGAAATTGTTTCTTCTAAAACAGACTGGAGAAGATTGGTTAATGACGGAGCTGTTGCTGACACAGAAGGGGTAGTAATTATAGATGTAAAAGAAAAAGCTAGAAATGTAACTTTAAAAATCGGTAAAAAAAGATTCGTTAGAATAATAGTAGAGAGTTAAGAGTTTTCAAATACAGAAATAAAGAAGAGAGGGAAGAGTTTAGAGTAAGCACAAATGCGGGTGGTCACAAAGTGGCCACCCGCATTTCACTCTTTCCTCTTTCCTTTATTTTCTCTTAACTATCTTTACCAGTATCCCTCATCATTAGCAGCAAAGGCTATATCTATTTCATCTGCTTCCTCATCATCCTCCTTAAAAGTAACTATTTCTTCCTCAACAGAAACATCCTCCTCAAACACCGCCTCTAAGGCGTCTGGATTTATTTCACCAACTGGTTTTGTTTCTTCTTCTTCAATAAGCATACAAGTTTATAATCGTTTAATGTATGAAAAGATACCACGGGATTATTTCTAATGCAAGCCTGTGGATAGTAATTAGTAAACAGTAGTCAGTAAACAGGAAAAATTTCAATGAAAAACAAAGGCAACGCCTTTGTTTTTCATTACCTAGTTGCTCATTGCTATTTGATTTCTGCTAGACAAATGCTCGCATTTTTCTATGTGCACTGTGTGTTAAAGCAATAGCAATTGCATCCATTTCATCGTCTAAAATACCTTTCTTTATTTGATCTTTAAGTATTTTTGAGGTCATATGCGCAATATCATCCTTTGTCGCCCTTCCATGTCCCGCAATTGCTAATTTAATTTGAGGAGGGGAATATTCATAAATAGCCAAGTCATTTATATGTGATAGATAAATACAAACACCACGAACCTCCGCAACAGTAATAATCGTTTTTTGATTAGTTGTAAAAAAAAGGGTTTCAATAGCCAACTCATCGGGTTTATATTTTTTTAGTATTTTACTTAACTGGTCACCAATTTCAGCAAGACGAATTTCGAAAGTTTCTTTCTTTGAGGTAGTTATACATTCTGAGTGTATAAGAGTTTCTTTTCCAACCTCTTTATCTAAAATACAAATACCTAATCTATCAAACCCTGGATCTATTCCCAAAATTCTAATTTTATTCATTAAATAACTTTAACATAAAAAAACAGCCCCCGCAGGAGCCGCTCTTTATCATTTGCCAGAAAAATTAAAAGCTAAAGACGTCCCCTCCAGGGGACTCAACCACATGGAGAGGAAAGTTATTTCCTTTTCTGATCGGATTTTTGTCTAAATCCTTTAACCATTTTCTGTGAGCAAAAAACATGCTTTTAAAGACAGCCCACCTTAGTTGGTTGCTAACAAAAGCCAAGATAATGTTTCGCGAATCTTCCCCCATAAGAAGGAGGGCATTTTCACCACCAAAGACACCTTGTATGTAGTTTGCATAGAGAGTCTTTTGAATTTGACGTTTTTCGCGAAGCATACGCTGTTTGAGCATGGCCAATAAACGATGCTTGCAAGATGTTTTTGAAGGTGGCGCATCGGTTTCTTCCCGGAACCTTTCTACTGCTCTTATTAAACGCATATCAACCTCCTATTTAGTATTGAACTTACAAATTTAATAGTAACGAAGAGTAAATACCAAGTCAATTATTTGTGTTACTTCCTGGCCCTTAGCTAATTTATTAGGTTAATTAGAAATTAGGCCTTAGACCTTTGTATTCTAAATCTACTTTTTAAAGTATTTCACCGCTTTCTCAGTTGCCTTTCTTCCTCGTGGTGTGCGTTCCAACATTCCTATTTGTATTAAATATGGTTCAGTTACATCTTCAATAGTTGCTTCTTCTTCACCAGTTGCGGCAGCTAAAGTATTTATTCCCACTGGCCCACCATTAAAAGTATTTACTAGGGCATCTAATATCATTCTCTCAGAAACACCGATACCAAATTCATCAATTTCAAGTAGAGCAAGTGAAGTATCTACAACATCTTTATCAATTATTGCTTTATGTACTTGTGCATAATCTCTTGCACGTTTTAAATAATAATTTGCGATACGTGGAGTAAAACGTGAACGCTTTGCTATTTCATGCGCTGCATCATCTGGAATTTCTGTTCCTAAAATCTTTGCACTGTTTTTTACAATCGTTCCAATCTCAGGTTCTGTATAATATTGCAAACGATAAGTTCCACCTGAAAATCTTGAGCGAAGAGGGGATGAAAGTAGAGAGATACGAGTAGTTGCTCCAATTAAAGTAAAAGGAGGAAGATCAAGTTGTATTGTACGAGCAGAAGGTCCTTTACCAATTATGATATCTAATTTACCGGACTCCATCGCTGGGTACAAAACTTCCTCAATCATTTTATTTAAGCGATGTATTTCATCAATAAACAAAATATCCCCCGGAGTAAGGTTGGTTAATATCGCAGCTAAATCGCCAACCTTCATAATGGCAGGCCCTGATGATAGTTTTAAATTTGCATTTAATTCTTTGGCAATCAAATGTGCGAGAGTTGTCTTTCCAAGACCAGGTGGTCCATATAAAAGTATGTGTTCAGGAGGGGAATTCCTTTCTTTTGCTGCCGTTAAAAGTATGTGTAAGTTCTTTTTAATGACTTCCTGACCAATATAATCAGAAAATTTAGACGGACGAAGTGTACTGTCCAAATGTCTTGTTTCTTCAGACTCTATTTTGATTTCTTTTGGTTCAATTTGGGTCATAATAAAAGGATTTGACAAGAGTGAAATTAAATGCTATAATATAAAAAGTTAAGGTATTTTTGTCAAAGCCCATACATCTCTAAACAATCGCTGATTTATCAGCATCTACTAATTCGAAGGACGGTCTGGTTGGATTTATTCCGTACTGTGCTTATCCTTATGAAGGTTTATTCTTCACCAAGGGGTTGCTTAGAGATGTATGCGCTTTGCAAGGTCAAAGGTCTAATTTCTAATTGACCTAATAAAAGTTCCTCATGTATTTTATTAGACCTTAGAAATTAGGTTAATTAGATCTTCCTCTCTACTAATCTGCGAAAAGATCGACAACCTTACCCACCTCATCAATAGACGTAATTCCCGCCAACACCTTAAGTATAGCATCCTCTCGTAATGAGGGGATTCCTTGACTTAGGGCTGCATCTTTTATCTCTCTTTCACCTGGATTGGTAACTAAAAGTCTTTCAATTTCAGGACTAACAACTAGTGCTTCAAAAATACCGATACGTCCGTGATATCCAGTTCCTCCACAGTGATCGCACCCAACAGCTTTAAAAATAGAATAATGTGTATCCGGAATAAAATTAATCATTGACTCTTGTTTTCCTTCTGTTACCATCGCGCCTAAAATATTCGTTATAATTCGAATTTCTTTTTCATTTGCTTCAGCTGGTGCCTTACACTCTTCACATAAAGTTCTCACAAGTCTTTGAGCGAGAGCTATTGAAAGTGCCCCTGCTAGAACTTTTGGATTTACACCAAGGTCAATTAATCGCGGAATTGTTCCAGCAGCGTTGTTGGTGTGAAGTGTAGAGAAAACCAAGTGACCAGTTAAAGCCGCATTCACTGCAACTTTAGCAGTATCCGTGTCTCTGATTTCACCAATCATTATTATATCTGGGTCTTGGCGAAGAGCAGCTCTTAGTCCAGACAAAAAAGTATATCCTTTTTCTTCCTCAACTTGAGTTTGTGTTACACCCTCTAAGTGATATTCAACAGGATCTTCAATTGTAATTATTTTTACGTCAGGCGTAGAAACTTTATTTAGAAAAGCATAAAGAGTTGTGGTTTTTCCGCTTCCTGTTGGTCCAGTTGTTAAAATAACTCCATTGGGTTTTGAAAGGGCGTGGTCTAACAGCTCTCGAACACGAGCAGGGAAGGCTATATTATCCAGATCAGACATTGCATGTCTTGGATCAAGTAATCTCATCACGAAGTTCTCACCATAATTTCCTGGAATAGTAGAAACACGAACTTCAACCTCTACTTCTCCTAAATTAATACTGAATCTTCCATCTTGGGCATTAACTGTTGTAGAAAGTTTTAAACCAGAAAGAAGTTTTAATCTTGAGGTTACTTGCTTTAATGAAGCAAAGTCAAAAAAAGCGATATCTTCAAGCACTCCATTTAATCTATATCGAAGACGTACCTTATCTTCCTCAGCTTCAATGTGAATATCACTCGCATCAAAAGCCAAAGCCCCAGCGACTATCAATTCTATTAGGTGAGTAACCTTATAAGAAGCATTTGAGGCGGCTGTTTCTTCAAATAATTTTTTTAATTCCGCAACATTACTAAACTTAGCCATCAAACCCTCCATATTTTCTTTTGTGAGTTGCAACATTCCACTCTCGACTTTGCTACCTTCGTTTATGTCGGCATATCTATTAAGTACGTGATCAAGTGAAGCGTGTGAACAAAGAAAAAGTGAAAGCGACATATTTCCTTTCTCTAGCGGTTTGTAAACCTCTTCTAGTTTTGGATTATTTGGATTGACAGTAGCAACCAAAAGTTTATTTCCAGAAATTTTAAAAGGGACAGCGCCTGAAGCACGAGCGTCTTCTTCTTTTATAAAATGCATAGCATCTGGCTCAGGCGCAATACCACGAAGGTCTACATAAGGTAGGCCATATTTATCTGAGAGAACTTTCATTAAGTTCTCCTCTTCCTCTTTATGTAAATCATCAAGTTTGTGATTTTGTACTACATCATCAAAGACAACAGTCATGAGGATAGTATAGCAGTAAGCAGTAAGTAGTACGTAGTGTGTAGTGGGATACGCACAGGATATACAAAAAATTATCAATTATCAATTTTAAATTTTCAAAAAATACGGGACTACATTTTTTAAAAAATAATTACTTAAATTACAAAAAATATTTCTATTTTTAGATGTCCTAACCGCGAGGTGATTACACCTCGCGGGCACAATTCTTAGAAAACTACCCCTAAAAACCCTTATTTTAAGCCCTAATTAGCCTTGACAAATCCTGTAAAACGTGTATAATATATATCAGCGTTATAGGTCGAGGTTTTCTCGTCAAATAACAAAATTCTTTTATTTAACTGGAGTCAATCATGTTTAATCGTATCGTATCTACCCTCGTCCTTCTTTCCGCCATTCTGTTGGCCGGTTGCGCTGGCCAAGGCTACTATGTGGCCGCACAAGATCCTCGCAACCCCTACAGCTTCATTCAGATAGCTGGTCGGGTCCCAACACCCACAGAACTTTGTGTGAAAGACGACGGGGACATCTTCAAGATGTCCTGTGAATCTGGCCAGTTGAATATGCGGAAGGTTGACGGAAATCGTCAGTATTCGTGTGTCCAACGTGATGGTAAAACCATCACCCCAAACAAGGTTTGGGTTCCGCACATCACCCGTGAGGTCTGCCCCATGGGCATAGTGGACCAAAACCAAAACCAAAATCAGACCGCAAGTCAGTTTGGAAATGGTAGCGGTCCTGTTCTGGACAGCCTTTCTCAGTTCTGTATGCCAAATGGCTGCGGAAAGGACCAGTACGGCAACTGGGTCAGGATTGATTCAGTAAAGTGAGAGGGAAAATCACTTAAAAAATAACCGATCGGGCGCGCTCTTAAATGATGTGCGCCCTTTTGATTGCCATTTTTTATTAAGAATAAGTGCTTCAATTTTAGGATTGAACTCATTCAAGTACCCCTTGACTTTTCTATATTTTAGTGTATACTGTGTGAGTAAGTCAGGTATTTGGTAATTGTGCTAAATATCTTTTTGAAATCCATTTTTAGCCGAAAGGCAAGGAGTTCCAATGAAACCGTTCAAGTTTTTTTTCGCCCTGATCGTCGCACTATTCGCCCTCACCGCCAACGCCGCTAACTACTTCGAGTCACGCGACTCGTGCGAGGCAGCATGGCACGCTGGCAAAACGGTTGACTATCAACCAACAGCGAAGCACAAGAATTACGGTGAAGCTCGTGTCGCAGGCCTCGGCAAACGTCCAATCGAAGGAGATGCTTGTGCTCTTCTTGAAGCTCAACCCGGCAAGCGCTGGGTGTTCATGAAAGAGGGGACACAGAGCTACACACGTGGCCCTGAGGTTGAGATGTTGGCCGAGTGCCAAAACCGTATCTTCGAGATTCATTACCTTAAGAAGGAAGAATCTCAAGCTGCCGCCAATCCAAAAAAGCCAAACAAAACAGGCTACGGGCGTTGCGATTGGACTGACCCCAAGACAGGCAAGAATTTCGTCGCTCACGGCTACTCACAAAAGGAATGCGTCGGAAATCTGACGGCACAGGCCCTCAAATTGGGCTACGAGGAGATTTGCAAGGCGAATCTCCAAAACAAAGAGGAATGCTTGGATGTCTGACGAAACGCCAAGTATCCGTTCAAGGAAAAGCCACCCCCGCGGTGGCTTTTTTTATGGTAAATTTCTTTCAAAATTAACATTGACAAAAGACGAATAACCTAGTATAATACTAGGAACCTTTTAATTTACATTGTAGGAATCAAGGGGTAAAATAAATTTATGAAAAACATATTAATAAAATCAATCACAATAGTGTCTGTTTTTACAGTAATTGTTCAGGCTAATTATGCCTTTGCTCAAGTAATAGATTACGGCTCATATACATCACCATCTTATGGAGTTGTTGACTATGGAAGTTATACAAGTCCTACATATGGAGTTACTAATTACGGCTCATACACATCTCCGACTTATGGAGTTACAAACTACGGTTCCTACACTTCCCCAACAGTTTCAACAGTAGATTATGGTTCTTATACTTCTCCAACAGTTTCAACAGTTAATTATGGAAGTTATACAAGTCCTACATATGGAGTTACTAATTACGGCTCATACACATCTCCGACCTACAGTAATACAAACTATGGTTCCTACACTTCTCCAACAGATTATACAAATAACTATACTAGTCCAGTTATAACAAACACGTCTACTTTTTCCCCAGTAAACACTTCTTACACAGGGTCTGGATCTTTTAATTATGGTTCTGTAAATTATGGTTACACAAACTATGGTCAAACAGGGGGTTCATCTTGGACTGGAGTAAATTCTTGTTTACAAGGACAGCAATTAATAAATGGGACCTGTCAATATATTTATTGTTCATCAGGAACTACTTTGATTAATGGAACTTGTCAGACAACTACAACTACAACTGTTTATAACACCGCATGGTGTCAATCAATAGGTTGGGACTATGTAACAAATACAACTCTTGGATATTGTGCATGTAATGCGGGACGCACCTATTCTGGCGACGCAAATACAGGAAGAGGTGGAACATGTCAGCCAACAACAACTTCATGTACAGCGGATGCAAAAGTTTGTCCTGACGGAAGTACTGTTGGACGTGTTGCTCCCGGCTGTAATTTTGCAGCTTGTCCAATGATAACCACATGCCCTTCTGGAACATATCCATTCAATGGGTCTTGTACCACTTGCCCTGCTGGCGTAGCTGTTTCACCTGGTCCCGCTGGTTGTCCCGCAAATCCAAACCCAACTTGTCCCACAGGAACAACTTTGATTAATGGAACTTGTCAGATTAATACCACTGTCTGTCCTACTGGTTCAACATTAATAAATGGAGTTTGTCAGGTTAACACTACCGTTTGTCCAACAGGATCAACTCTTGTAAACGGGGTTTGTCAAATAAATGGAACCATATGTCCAACAGGATCAACTTTAATCAATGGTGTCTGCCAAGTTAATCAAACAGTATGTCCAACAGGCTCTACTTTAATTAATGGCACATGCCAAATTAACGGAACAACTTGCCCCGCAGGTTCAACATTAATTAACGGTATCTGTCAGATTAATAGTACAGCGTGTCCAACCGGTTCAACATTAATCAATGGCGTCTGCCAAGTTAACCAAACTGTATGTCCAACAGGATCTACTTTAGTTAACGGAGTTTGTCAGATAAATAATACTGTATGTCCATCTGGTTCAACTCTAATTAACGGCGTATGTCAGGCACCTATTACTTGCCCAACAGGAACTTCATATCAAAACGGAGTCTGTTTAGGTTATGGAACAACTGTATGTCCTTCAGGTTCAAATCTAATCAATGGAGTATGTCAGATAAATCAGACAACTTGTCCATCAGGTTCAGTATTTATTAACGGTGTATGTCAGGCACCTATTACTTGCCCATCAGGAACTTCATATCAAAACGGAAGTTGTGTTAGTAATCAAGTAATGGTTACTTGTCCAAATGGTAGTGTTGTAAATTATTTATTCCAATGTCCTGTAACTTATGGTCAAACTAGTTATGCTCAGACAAATTATGGCTATACAAATTACAATATTCCACAAGTTATTTACCAAACATGTTGGGATGGAACGGTATTACCAAATACATCAGTTTGTCCATCACAATATAAAATGTGTGCTAATGGAACAAGTATTCCAATTAACCAAACATGTTATGTAGCTCCAGTGCCTGTATATGTTCCACCTGTTGTTGTTAAATATAATAACGTTGTTACAAGTGTTGTTACACAAATTACAAACACCTCTGCTCGTTGTAATGGAATCGGTATTATTGCCCAAGGGGCTCAGTCAACAGGATGGTTTGAATACGGCCAAACTGCAAACCTCGGACACGTGTTGCCAGGTTGCCGAAAAAACTTGCACGGAGCAACATACCAACACGGGCTGTAATAAGAATTTCACGTACTTCACGATCCACTCGGGG
>CAILKS010000061.1 GCA_903834855.1 uncultured bacterium
GTGTTGTCCTCCAGTGCATCCAAAACTAATAGTTAATCCCTCGAAATCCCTTTTTATATAATCTTCCACAGAAATATCTACCATCCCAAAAACATGCTGTAGGAAAGTTGGCATTGATGTTTTATGCAGTAAATACTCTTTTACTTCTTTAGCTGTCCCTCTAACTACTTCTTCATGCATTTTTGTAAGTTCACGAGCAATTACCACTTGTCTGGGCTTGGTATTGGCTAATGACTGAAGGCTAACAGCTAACGCCTGTAATGTCTTTTCTATTCTATGAACTGATTCATAAAAAACAGAAGTCATCCCACTTTCACTAATTGTTTTAAATAAAGTTTCTCTGCCTTTTTTATGTGGCATAAATCCATAAAATGTAAAATTAGCAGATGAAATACCGGATGATGCAAGTGCCGTTATTAAAGCAGAAGCTCCGGGAAGAGACACAACCGAAACATCTGGCAATTCATTTCTTACACGATCAACAAGTAAAACTCCAGGGTCAGAAATAGTTGGAGTGCCAGCATCGGAAACGAGAGCAATAGATTTTCCTTCTTCTAATAAAGCTAAAGATTTCTCAATATTTTTAATTCCAGTTTGTGCATAAAAAATACTTGTTGGTGTAGTGATATCATATTCTTTAAAAAGTCTCTGTGTAACAGACGTATTTTCACACAAAACTAAATCCACTTCTTTTAAAACACGAATAGCTCGAAGAGTCATGTCTTCGAGATTACCAATTGGCGTAGGGATAATATAAAGTGTACCTTTCATAAATTAAATACTAACATAAAAAAGAAATGGGCGAAGGTTCACGTAAACGTGAACCTTCGCCCAATCGCACATGGCCGTAGACCCTAGACCGAATCTGGATCCGTGACCAACTTGAACTGATCGCGTGGGAAGTGAAGATCAACCAGTCCTGGACAATTGATGGCAATCACATCGAAACAGTAGTTACCATTGAGAGCCTCCAGAAAGTGTTTAGGTTTTTCATCGTGACGATCTTCCAAGACCGAAACACCTTTTTCCAGCTCATGAATAATGCTGGGTCTGAAAGGTTGTACATATTTGTGCCAGACGCCTTCGCGATACTTGGCACAATAGACTGGATTTTTGGGTGATTTCAGTTTCACCGTCAATCCAAGCCAATCAACCTTCTTCACTTCGGGTTTTTGAACGGTGCCCAAACCGTTTTGTACTTGGGTTTGCATTGCAAATCCCTCCTTTCTGTGAATTACCCTAACATTAAAAATGGATACTGTCAATCTTCGTCAAATTATCAAATGAGAAAGGCGCCGCGTAGCGGCGCCTACCAAAACAGAAAAAATTTTTAGTGTTTGGATTTTGTTTTTGGCAAAGGTTTTGACTTAAGCATTTCAAGCTTTGGTCTTTCTGATTGAGGTATACCCCAAGTCAAACAGGCCTGCATTCTTAAGTTAATAACTGTCTCAGAAATAACCAGTTGATAAACATAATGCCCATCTGATATTTCTTTTGACATAGTCACTTTAGCCTCAAGACCAAATTCAGGAACTGGAACTAGTCCACCAGTTAAGCTGGCATTGAATAGTGCCATATTCGTGAAAGTCTTATCCTCCGGTATTGGACAATGTGTCCCCGGTGCTACTGTTGGTGACTTTCGTCGCCCAAGCTTTCCGGTTGTAATTTCTTTAATCAAAATAGTCTCCTTGTTTTTTTGAAAGAAAAAGTTCGCACTAGAACAATTTCCAGTGCGATACTTTTATATAATAACACGAAAACACGATTTTTGCAAATTATTATTTTACATAGGGGTACCCTATGTAAAAGAATAATTTGCAAAAGTCAGTCCATAAAGCCTGCCTCGCCGGCAAGGCGGGTTGAAAGTCTATCAAGTTTTTAAAGTAGATACAGATACAAAATACTAACTTATAAAATTCACTTCCCTTTCTAATTTTATACCAGTTTTTTCTTCTATTTTTCTTTGTATTTCTGAAGCAAAAGCATTTATTTCATCCGCTGTCGCGTTGCCATAATTTACGATTACAAGGGGCTGTTTTTCCCAAGTACCTATATCTCCCACTTTTAGCCCTTTAGCCTCTGCTACGTGCTCTATAAGCCATGCAGAAGGCACTTTATAACCCCCAACGACCTCATTAACTGGTATATTTGGATAATTCACTTTTAAGGCTTCCAGAGCCTCTTTTGTAATAACAATATTCTTGAAAAATGAACCTGTATTTGGAAACTTTTTCCAGTCTGGTAATTTTGCAAGACGGGTTGCAGTAACTAAATCACGCACATCTTTTGGAGTTAGGTTTTCCTTACCAACTAATGTATCGAGTGGCTTATAACCAAGTGTTGGTTTAAATTCTTTTGTTAAATTTAAAGTAATAGAAACTATTATATATTTCCCCGGATTATGTTTGAAAAAAGAATCACGATATCCAAAATTACATTCATCATTTAGTAAATCTTTAAATAGATTTTCTTCTATATCGAAAACTCTAGATGAAACAAAAGTATCTTTTAATTCAGATCCATAAGCTCCAACATTTTGTACTGGTGCGGCGCCAGTGCTCCCAGGAATACGTGAAAGATTTTCTATTCCCCACAAACCTTGATCAACAGAATATTGTATAACATCATCGAAGGATTCACCGGAAGCGGCCTGTAGCAGGTAGCTTGTAGCTCGTAGCAAATTACATTCAATTCCTTTAAAGTCGGGTTTTATAAATAAATATTTTGAAAGATCTTCTGCAAAATAGGTGTTGGTACCTTGTCCGAGTATATGCACGCGAAGGCCGGAGGCCTTCGCGTGCATCACTGCCTCTTTCAACTCCTCTTCACTTTTTACTACGACCAAATCCCCCTCCCCGCCAACGCGAATAGAAGAACATTCTTTCATTGAGACCTTTTTAATTTCCATTAACTAATACTAGCAAAAGAAAACGAGTTTGGGTATAAATATATGTAAACTACAGCACTTCCTAATTCACTGTTTTTATGTTAGTATATTTTGACTGGAAAAGGAGAAATCCTTAAGTAAAACGCGCGGTTAGCTCAGCTGGTAGAGCACTCGACTGATACTCGAGCGGTCCATGGTTCGAATCCATGACCGCGCACAAAATAATAAATACCCGTCTTGTAATCCAAGATGGGTATTTATTATTTTGCAAGCATTAGAAGCAAGTGACCTGCGTCACTTGCGATGGATTCGAATACGGGGTCGCGAAACTACTTCGAGCATAGCGAGGTAGTTTTGTGACCGAATCCATGACCGCGCACCTAAAACGAAAAAACACCTAAAGGGTGTTTTTTGTTAATTTATTTACTTGATTCGTACAATTCTTGGATTTGAGAAATCTTTATTTTCATATCTGGACTAAATACTTTTATGTTATTTTCTTTTATTATTTTCTCTAAACGATACCAACCTTCAGAGGAAAGTATATTTTCATTAGCTGTTGTTTCTACGGCAGGAACTGAATCTAATTTTTTCTGATCCATTTCATTTAATAAATCGCGAAGTGATTCCATATTACTTTCTTTAGATAAATCTTTTTCTAAGATTTTATCCATAGTAGCAACCCCTGCAGCTACAGCTCCTAATCCAAATAATGCTCTTAAAATAGACCTTCTTTTTATCCCAGGAACAGGTGCCTGTTCTTGTGATGGCTCAAACAGTTTTGGTGTTTCATTAAAATTCATATGCAAATAGTATATCAGAAATTATCTTACATAATCTACATGAACCAATCTAGGATCTTCATTACCCCAGAATTCTTCTAATTTCTTTTTACGTAAAATTTTCCTTGCTTTAGGTTTCTTTTCAAGATTTTCTATCGATTGCGGTTGTTCCATCCTATTCATGTTTCAAGTTTAGCATAAAACAAAAATCCCCTCTCGGGGTTATGGGGCAGAATAAAGACTTTAGACATTAGATTTTAGATATATACAAAATACACAAAAAACATACAAAAAGTACGTTGGAATTTTAATTTTTATAAACATTACACATAGCATTAGCCAAACTTTTACCTTTCTTTTGTCACACTCTAGCGCTTACGCGACTATTGTTACGTTTCGCTGTAACGCGAACTGGTGTTATGGATCACCAATTAAGTCCATATCTAAAACTAAATAATCGACAAGATTCGTACACCGTACTAAAACGTATGTAGAACAATTTCACATTGAATTAATCCACGACCAGCTTCCGCTAGCCGTGCCTTGTTACGACTTACTCCCTGTCACCGAATTCACCTTAGTCCTGGACTAGCCAAGCCTTTGGGTGCCCCCGGCTCCCTTGAGTTGACGGGCAGTGAGTACAAGACCTGAGAACGTATTCACCGCGGTTTCGCTGACCCGCGATTACTAGCAATTCCGGCTTCATGTGGTCGAGTTGCAGACCACAATCTGAACTGGCGCATAGTTTGAAGGATTGGCTCAGGGTTACCCCGTCGCGACCCGTTGTCTATGCGATTGTATTATGTGTGTAGCCCAGGATGTCAAAGGGACATGCTGACCTGGCGTCATCCTCTCCTTCCTCCCCGTAATTTGCTCGCAAGAGCAAATTAGCAGTTAGTAGTTTGCAATTAGCAATTAGGAAATTCCCTAATTACTTTTTGCTGTTTACTATTTGCTAATTTACCCTTGTGCCCAAATTACGGGGCAGTCTCGTGTGACACTTGTAACACACGATAAGGGTTGCGTTCGTTACCCCACTGAAGGGAACAGTTCAAACCACGAACTGACGACGGCCATGCATCACCTGTCCAACTGTCTTGCGAGGGCCATAGTTTCCTTAGGCTTTCAGTTAGGTTTCAAATCCTGGTGAGGTTCTTCGTTTACCATCGAATTAAACCACATAATCCACTGCTTGTGCAGGTCCCCGTCTATTCCTTTGAGTTTTAATCTTGCGATCGTACTTCCCAGGCGGTTCTCTTACCGCGTTAGCTAAGCCACAATGAGGGTCGATACTCATTATAGCGAGAGAACATCGTTTAGGGCGTGGACTACTGGGGTATCTAATCCCATTCGCTACCCACGCTTTCATGTTTCAGTGTCAGTAATGTTCCAGTAAGCTGCCTTCGCTTTTGGTGTTCCCCATAATATCAACGGATTTCACCCCTACACTATGAGTTCCGCTTACCCCTAACATACTCTAGTCGTACCGTTTCGAGCGCTGTCTCCATGTGAAGCACAGAGGTTAGACGCCCGACTAATACAACCACCTACACATCCTTTACGCCCAATAATTCCGGATAACGCTTGGACCACTCGTATTACCGCTGCTGCTGGCACGAGTTTTGCAGGTCCTTATTCATGAGGTACCGTCAATATACTTCTTCCCTCATAAAAGATCTTTACATACCGAAGCACTTCATCGATCACGCGGCGTCGCTCCATCAGACTTTCGTCCATTGTGGAAGATTCTCGACTGCAGCCACCCGTAGGTGTATGGGCCGTGTCGCAGTCCCATCGGTGGAGGTCAGGCTCTCACCTCTCCTAAGCGTCATAGCCTTGGTAAGCCATTACCTTACCAACTAGCTGATACTGTTTAAGCCGCTCCCGAAGCGATAAATCTTTAACCTTGCGGTACTATCACGTATTACTCCACCTTTCGGTGGGCTATTCGTGACTTCGGGGTGCGTTCCTAAATATTACTACCTCGTTTGCTACTAAACTGTCAGTCTTCCATATATCCCTCATTCTGTTTGTATTGCTACTCACTGAACTTGTTCAATATTTCCGTCTGATTAGTTCCGTTCAACTTGCATGCCTTATCCACGCCGCCAGCGTTCATCCTGAGCTAGGATCAAACTCTATTTAATAGAGTGTGACAAAAGAAAAATAAATGCACTAATGCACTATGTGTAATGTTTATGAAGCGTCAATCAATACGATTTTTTACCTAGAAAATTCTAAAGTAAAATCTATAACTGATAGCTTCTATTGCTTTGATAATGTACCTCTTAAAAAAATTATTCTTGCTCTACAAATTGCATAGCAAGAAGTAGGACTATTCTATATGATGTAAGGCCTAAAGTCAAGGAAGATATCCAGTACGTAATTACTGATTACTTTAATTAAAAATATAAGGTCTAATTAACCTAATTTCTAAGGTCTAATGAAGCCCAAATTAGTTGTATTATTAGGTCAATTAGACATTAGGCTTTAGACCTTGGGTTTGATATTTTATTAGATTAAATTAAAATTAGACCTTTAGCTTTTTCTATTTTTCCCTTGTCAAATCTGGTTCTTTTAGGGTATAATAATGTCTAATGAATATCAATCAGATTCCTATTATTGCCATCGATGGTACAACCGCTTCTGGTAAAGGAACTATTGCTTATAAACTCTCTCAATATTTTGGATTCAATTATTTGAATTCTGGTGCACTTTACAGACTAGTTGCATATGAAGCCATGACTCAAGGGGTAGAACTTGATGATCAGGCTGGATTGATTGAAATTGCAAAAAATATAAAACCTATTTTTAAAGATAGACAGGTAATTATTAATGGTGATGATGTGTGGCCCATTATCGGAACACAAACTTATGGCAACCCAGCAAGTATAGTTAGCCGTATACCCGAGGTACGCGTGGCAATTTTTGATTGCCAAAGAGATATGATACAGGCCCCTGGACTAGTGGCTGAAGGGCGGGACATGTGTACAAATGTATTTACAGATGCAAAAGTAAAGATGTATTTTGATGCCAGTGCGGAAGTAAGGGCTCAAAGGAGATTTAAAGATGAACAAGAAATAAAAAGTGGAAAAACATATGAGCAAATTTTAGAAGAGGTAATAATGCGTGACGAACGTGATAAAAATAAGCCAGTTGGGCGTTTATACCCAACAGATGATGCTCTAATCGTTGATTCGACAGATATGAATAGAGATGAGGTGCTGACTGCCTGTATTGAGTGGTGCGTCAAACAAGGCATAACTAAATAAACAAAACTATTTCATCTACGGCGTTACGGGTCCCCAGTTTCTCAGTCAACGTACTACTATGTACGTCTCCTTCAAAACTTTCCCCGTGCCTTGTATCTAAAACAGTTTTCTTTATTTATTAGTCCGAAGTTTTAAAGTCCATAAAGTTGAAAGGAAATACAACAATTTCAATTTTCTTTTTTTAAAATTGAAAGATCAGAGTAAGATTTTGAGATAGACTCATACTTATTTAAAGCCAACTTATTTTTTACGTCTTCGTGTTGATCTAAAAAATACTTGTAATCAAAGTTGTTGTTTATAACAGTTTCCAGTTCCAAAAAATCACCCAAATTACTTACTTCATCTAAATGAATTCTTGTATTTTTATAAATAAATAAATTTCTTTTTTTAGTAACAAATACTTTTTCACCAAACATAAAACCTAAGACTTTTTTTACAAATGGCATTAACTTATGATAAATAGGAAAAACAAAATATTCAGATTCTTTAGATTTTTTTTCATTTTTACGAATATAATAAATTAACTCGTCATACTTTTTCTCTTCACGAGTTTTTAATCTTTTATCACCAATAAGAAAATATGTATCTTTTTGATTTAAAACTTCCTTTCTATCAGCAAAATCTAGAAGTCCTTCAACATCTTTCAGAGAATTTAATCTAACTTTAATTTCAAGATTTTTCATATTTATTTCTTCTTCCTTTAAAAAGTCAGAAATTATTTTAGATGCGAGGCGTAAAGAATTTTTGCGACTAAGACGTACAAATAGTACGGCGCATGAAGCAAAAATTCTTTACAACAAAGCAGATGAAACAATTTATGACTTTTTGCTCATCTTATATGTAGCAACTAAAAGAATAGTAAACAAGAAAAATACTACTGCCATAAATGGGAATGTCACAAATCCATAGCTAATGAAGGTCGGCTTAGCACAATCAATAGTAGAAGCAATTGCAGGACACGGAATAAATTCCGAATATCCTAACTGTAAATATTCATGATACGAAGAAATTATCAGTCCAACACCTGACAATAAAAGAATGTAATCCAAAATCTTCTTATCGTTTTTATACCAAGCGAGTCCGAACAAAAATACTTGTGAATAAATAAATATACGTGCAAACCAGCATAAACCACAAGGAAGTATTCCTAAATAATCAGAATAAACCAAAGACATTATTGTCGAGAATAATGCTGCAAAAAACCCCATCGGTAAAACATAAGATGAAAATAATTCGAAAGTCCATTTATACTTTTCAAGAATTCCAGCTTTTAATAAAATTAATTTTGCTGTCCAAATAATCACACAAACAAAACCTATAAACGTAGCAAGCGCTAAATAATGATTAAGAAATAAAAACAAAGCTTCTTTTTGTGGAGTCATGGGGATAGTATATAGTTATTAGTTACTGGTTACTAGTGAATGCGGAGAAGCAGGTTCGCCACGAAAATAGAAAAAATATTCACAAGTATTCCATCAATCAAAAATAGCTCTATCTAATTTTGACTGACGAATCATCGACATTAAAGTTCCTATAGGAATCTCCCTTTTATTCATAGGCACAATGACCATAATATTTAATTTATCTTTACAAAATTTCCCATGACTTCCTTTTTGAGAAACAAAACTAAAACCATTGGCTTCCAAAATTTTTATAATCTCTTTGGAAGATTTTAGCCTAGGCATATAACAAAGTCTCAGAAATAACTGGAGACCCTATTTTTGTTAACTTCTTAAAAGAACCGACTTCTTCAAAGTAAAGCTCTAGAGCTTCTTTAAGATTGTTTTCCGCACTTTTTTTTGTAGACCCAAAAGAAGATACATCTACATTTAGACATTGTGCCACATAATGTTTTCCTTCTTTCCAAATTACATTTCTTAGACTAATTTTTTTCATGTTATGATTATACAATAATATTAAATACTATGCATCAAAGTAAATGGAAAACTATAATGGACTTTAGATCATTCCCAGGTGGGAGTATATCTGCAAAGAGATTTCTAAAGATCTTAAGAAAGGATCGATAACAAGCAAAAAGAGTGGCGCCTACGGCGCCACTCTTTTTGCATTCACTCTTTCCTTTATTCCCCTTTCTTATTTAAAAAGTCAGAAATTGTTTTAGATACAAGGCACGGAGAAACATTTTTAGGAGACGTACTTAATAGTACGTTGAGTAAAAATGAGAGGCTCCGTAACGTAGTAGATGAAATAATTTATGACTTTTTATTACTTTTTACTATTATTCCAGACAGTAAGCAAGGGTGATGCTACGAATATCGAAGAATAAGTTCCCACAAACATTCCAACAATCAATGTAACTGTAAACCACTTTGTTGTAGATGGGCCAAAGAAATAAAGTGCGAGTAGTGCCAATATAACTGTAACTGAAGTATTAATTGAACGAGTAAAAGTTTGCATTAAACTCATGCCAACAATTTCATCAAATGAATTTTTCTTTCCGCTGTTTTTCAAGTTCTCACGAATTCTATCGAATACCACAATTTTATCTGAAATAGAGATACCAATAATGGTTAGTAGTGCGATAACGAAAAGAGTATCGACTTCTGCCCCATATTTATGTGAAAGAATTACATAAACTCCAGTCGGTACAATAATATCGTGAAGAAGTGTAACCATCGCTATGATTCCATATTTCCAAGACTGTACAGGGAGTGAAACTTCACGGAATGAAAAAGCGATAAAGGCAAGAATAGCGAGAACTACAACAATAATTGCAATGATGGCTTTCTTTGTCATCTCACTTCCCAATGTTGGACCAACTGTTGATACCTGAGTAAACACAAACGGAGTAGCACTGTTAACATTTCCAAGAGTTGTGATTACTGGTCCGACTTCTTCATATGTTTTTGTAGAAACAAAACGATATGTATTATCCCCTGTTTTATAAAGAGTCATACCGGCATCTTCAAAAGTTTTTGCATCAAGTGTTGGAGTTTCTTTTTCATAAGTAATATCAATCACTGATCCGCCAGTGAAATCAATTCCTCTTTTAATTCCGTAAGATTGCATAAGAAATCCTGCACCAATTACAAGTGCGATTGAAAGTCCGATAAATAGTTTTTTGTATTTAATGATTATCATAGTTAGTGGTTACTAGTTACTGGTTAATAGTAGATACATACTTATTTAGTATTAAATCCTGAACTGAATAAAAACTTCATCAATCGACTGTTTGATTTGTTTGCAATCGCTCTCATAAATACACGTGTAACAAGCTGAGCAGAAATTAATGAAACAACCGCACCAAGGAAAAATGTGAAAGCA
>CAILKS010000062.1 GCA_903834855.1 uncultured bacterium
CTAAATGTATTAAAACCTGTAATACCAAATGATTTTGTATTACAACATCAAACAGAACAGAAATTACACGCAATCTTAGATGGAACTATCAACTTTCCTGGCAATGGTATTACTGGAATTCTTTTGTACGGTGTTCCAGGTACAGGAAAAACAACAATGGCTAATTTATTACCAGGCTGGATTGAAACTGCTAAATCTACAAATTTTCTTTCAAACAATCCTGTAGGTAAAGTATTTGATTTAACTAATCCCGCATATAGTTTTCAGCCATGTGCACAAGGCCAAAATGGGTCTATTGTTATGAATGCAATTCAAAATCACACGGGCTTTTATAGTTTCAACGCAACTGGAATACATTATGTAATCTTAGACGAAATTGATCTTCTCACAACTGCAGCAATATCTTCATTAAAATCAATTATGAATCAGAGTAATGTAGTCTTCATTTTAACTACAAATAATTTGAACAAACTGGAAAGCCCTGTTCATAACCGTTGCCACCTCTTAGATATGAATGCTCCACCTGTTCAAGGATGGGTTTCTAAGATTCAAGGAATTTACCAGCAATCAAATCTTACGCCTCCACCTGCAGAAAGAATCTCATCAATTGTCTCTGCAGGAAGTGGCTCAGCTAGATCTATCTTATCTGATATTGAATTTGCTGAGTCATTAAGACAAAAAAGACAAGGAGGCCAATCATGGACGGATTAATTGCGGAAAAAGGTAAAACAAAATTAATTTTTTTTGCTGTTGATGATGATAGCCTTTTACCGACTAGAAAAGAAATACGAGATCACTTTCCAGAATGCTCATATAACATTTATAAGGCTTGGGGACACTTTCGAAGCTCTGTAGATAGTATTGAGGCTATCTTTCGAATTAGGAGATTAGGAATTTCCTCTTCTAGATCTTGGTCGCATGACAGGATTATTACGCATATTTACCGCATTGATACTTCAAAAAGTCCGGATTCATTTTTTACTCTGAAATATAGCGCTTCGCTTGTTGGATTTTATGAAATAAGTCGAGACGATATGTCTGAAATAAAAACTCTAACTGATTACGCTCATAAACAATATGATCTCATGAGCAAAATGAACGATTATGAAGATAGATTTGAGTCTGGAGCTAAATTAGCGAGCTTCCTTAATGTACAAGACAAGACAATGTCTAATCCAGATCAAGAGTCTATTGTCAAACTATTCTCTAATTATGGAGAGAGTGCAGAAGAACAAATAATTGAAAAAATAAATCAGTTTATTGAAAAAATTAAATGGCAATAAAAAAATAGGACGCAATGCGTCCTATTTTCATTTACAGGAATAATTAAAATGAAAATACAAGAATTTGAATCAACCTTATTTAAAGAATCTATAAAAGCACTTTATGACTTATGTGATGGCAGTGAAGATAATATAACTCTTGAAGAAAGATTAGAGCATTACGGAAGGTTTAGGATAATAATTGGAAATACTCAAATAATTAGTCATAAATTTGGTAAAGAAAATAGCCGAGAGATAACATTTGTTTTTTCCCCGGACTATATGCTAAATAATTACTCTATTGTTGTTAGGTATTATTTAGATTCCGTAAAGTGGAAATTGATATTGCCAAATTATGATTATGGCGATGAAAGCAGAACTGACGAAGGCGTTCCATTATGGTTATCAAGAGGAATAATTGAAATTATTAAAAATGATTTTTCTTTGGATAGAATTCATAGTATTAACTTTGACGAATTTGTAGAAACGCTAGCGCAAAACATATTTTAAAAAACTATCCTGAATCTAAAATATCCGGATTCAGGATATTTTATTCGTCAGATCTTTCAGCACTAACTTCGTAAGTCTCAAGTATTCCATCTTTTAGATGATTAAGATGTTCCATTTCAGCAATATGTCGAACATCATCATAAGAAATAAATGTGCACATATCTGACAACCTACCACTTGTCATATATGAAAAAACAGGCCGTCTAATTTCAGTAGAAAACTTTTCTTGCCTTTCTGATGAAGCGACAATATGCATTTTAATATTGATATCAGGCTGTAACGCAACTAAGTCTGCCATCCGCAAGATACCAGAGTAAATAGAAGTGGTATGTTCAACTTCAAATGCTCTAGCAATTGATCTTTTATTTCTTATCCAAATTACATCAATTAAACCAATGGTACTTTGAGTAACTTTGTCATATGACAATGGAAGTGAAGTTAATAAGGTTTTCTGATCCTTTGGCTGCCAAACTTTAGCTACTCTGGCACGGTCAGGCATAGGCAGCCAAATATCAAAACCCATCTCTTCACCAATTTTAGATAATAAGCCTTGTATTTTTATCGATTCTCTTACTTCGCTCTCATCTGCCTGCTCATTAGCTTCTTCTTTATCTGATGCAACCGTTACAGTAAATTCTTTAATTTGGTCTTTATCAGATGCATCTTGAGGTGAGGTAAATTCACCTCTCCATAATTCTTTAACTGGTGGGTAATAACAATATTCTGATATTTTTCGTGCATCACCCGCTACCCCGCTCGATTTTATTGTTTCTATAAGAATAGTATTTGAGTGAATAATTTTAGAACCAATTGAATTTTCATCGAATTCTTTTACGTACTCAGAGCCTAAGTAATCAAGTAGCGACCTTCTGTCTTTAAGAGATATGACTGATAGGTAATTAAAAGGATCATAAGCTGCTAAAAATACAGAAACTGTATTTCCACTTTTACCCGTTAAGTATATTTTCTGGGCTTCATCAAGCTGATAAAGCTCATCAATAAATTGAGCTTTTAACTTTAAATCTTTTTCAATAAGAATACTGTTTACTGCTTTACCTAACTTCTTATTCTTATGAAGTTCATTAAAAAGGCGTCGCCATGCTCCTTGCGAAACCATAGCTCTAGCGATTGCTTCGGTGTCTTTATTGTTACCCTTACCGTTTCTATCAAGAATCTTGATTATTTTGTCGCAGTCTTCATCTGAAATGGTTTCAGAGTCGCTGCTCATGACTCTGTCTGTCCAGAACGCATGGAATTGAGAACTTAACTCAGACCAAGTTTTTTGCTTTTTTTCTGAGTTATAAATTCCTTCAAATTCAAGAAATGAAGAGGAAAAATTCATGGCACACCCTGATTGATTAAGTTACTAATAATGTAACAGATTTAGGCTATCCCTAGCACACCCCTATTTCACCCCTGGCAAAATCCCCCGACCTACCCCCTCTACAACACAGACAAATACTGTAAAATGTTC
>CAILKS010000063.1 GCA_903834855.1 uncultured bacterium
ATCTGCTTTCCTAATATGTGTATTTGCACTTACTCCTCCACCGACTATTAAAGTTTTTGCACGAGTTTCATAAATCGCTTGCTGTACTTTTGCAACTAATACATCAGTTACAGAATTTTCAAATTCAAGAGCGAGCATCATTTTTATTTCATCAGTAACAGTTTGATATTTTTTTAATCTTGTTAACACTGCAGTTTTTAAACCACTAAAAGAGAAAAATAAATCTTTGCTATTTATCATTGGTCTAGGAAGTCTTAAATCTTCAAATACAGTTATGCTTTCATTTCTTGCTTTTTCAGCAAGTTTTGATATTTGTGGCCCACCAGGATAAGGAAGAGAGAGCATGCGAGCGACTTTATCAAAAGCTTCTCCAACAGCATCGTCCCGGGTATTTCCTATTACATTGTAAGAACGAATTTTTGGAATTCTGACTATTTCTGTATGTCCACCCGAAATAAGCAAAGCACAGGCTGGATATTCGACAGAAGCTAATTCATACACATCACCTTCTTTATGAAGCATGCCGGCCATTATATGGCCTTCCATGTGGTTTATAGGATAAAGAGGGGTTCCCCAGACTGTATTTAGGGCCATGGCAGCAGTTACGCCAACCCAAAGAGCTGGTTCAAGTCCTGGGCCAGTTGTGATAGCAATTGCATCAATTGCTGGCTTTTGTATACCCTCGAACATAACGAGCATAGCTTCGAACATTTCATCTTCTCTTTCTAAAATTTTCTTTAATTTACTTTTTTCAGCCATTGGTAAATGATAGAGATTTGTACGTTCAACTAAAAGATCTGCTTCATTTAATGCCTCTGCTATTAGTTGAGTGAGAGCTTTTGCATGTTCACGTTTTGCTAACATTGGAAAAACTCCGCCATACTGTGCGTGTAAATCCATCTGAGAAAGTATTTTGTTTGATAAAACTTCAAAGCGAATATTTTTTCCTCGGACACGCTTAATAATAGATACAGCAGTTTCATCACAAGAGGTTTCGATGGATAAGATAATCATAATTAAGACCAGTTTAGCATTTTAATCTAAAATCTAAAATTTAGTCGAAGTCTTATTGATTAATGTATAATAGATATTAATTATGAAAATTGTTATTTTAAGTGTTGGCAAAGAAAAAGATGATTTAACAAATGATTTAGTAAAGCATTTTGAGATGCGCATTTTGCGTTATTTACCTATTGAGTGGATTTATATTCCGCATGACAGTACATCTATAAAAGAAGGGGAAAGAATTATGTCACTTATAAAAAAAGAGGACTATGTAGTTTTGCTTGATGAAAAGGGGAAGGATATAAAAAGTGAAGCACTGGCGGAGTTAATTGAAAATAGAATGGTGGATTCGGTTAGAAGAATGGTTTTTATTATTGGTGGTGCTTACGGAGTTTCTAATGCTGTGATGGAAAGGGCGAATTATACTTGGAAATTGTCTTCATTAGTTTTTCCACATATGTTAGTGAGAATTATTTTGGTCGAACAGCTCTATCGTGCACTTACAATTATCAAAGGGGAAAAGTATCATCACGAATAAAATAAATATGAATGAATTAAATGAAGAAGAAAAGAGAGTGATTATTGATAAAGGAACAGAAATGCCTTTTATCGGTGAATATGTTAATAATAAAGAAACAGGGGTTTATGTTTGTAGACAATGTAATGCCCCACTTTATAATTCCAAAGATAAATTTGAGTCAACTTGTGGGTGGCCTTCCTTTAATGATGAAATAAGTGGAGCAGTAAATAAAAGTTTAGATGAAGATGGTATAAGGACAGAAATAACTTGTGCTAAGTGTGGTGGACATTTGGGGCATTTATTTACAGGTGAGGGGTTAACGGATAAAAATATACGCCATTGTGTGAATTCAATTTCAATGAAATTTATACCAGGGAAATAATTAAAAAATTATGATTAAAAAAATAGTATTAGCGGGTGGATGTTTTTGGGGGTTACAAGAATTGATTAGGCAACAAGAAGGAGTGGTTGATTCTCGTGTTGGTTATACTGGTGGCAATGTGGAAAATCCAACTTATAGTAATCATGAAGGTCACGCTGAAGCTGTCGAAATAGATTATGATGATCAGAAAACTTCTTATAAAAAATTATTAGATTTTTTCTTTCAAATACATAATCCAACAACTTTAAATCAACAAGGGAATGATATTGGAACTTCTTATCGTTCTGCTATTTTTTATGGTGATAATGAAGAGAAAAAAGAAGCCGAAGAGTTTATTGATATAGTAAATAATTCTAAACGTTGGAAAGATAAAGTTGTTACAATATTAGAACCACTTGGAAAATTTTATTTAGCAGAAGATTATCATCAAGATTATTTACAGAAAAATACTAATGGGTATACCTGTCACGCAATATTTTTTGATAGTTATTTGTAGGTCGTAGAGGAGATTCGGTAAAAACCGACAAAAATAAAATAGAGGAGTCGGTCACAAAACTACCTCGCTTCACTCGAAGTAGTTTCGCGACCCC
>CAILKS010000064.1 GCA_903834855.1 uncultured bacterium
AAAGATTATTGCCTTAACTTCTCCTTTGGCTCTTGGATATATAACTTCCAAATGTTCCCCTTTCTTACCAAACCACCTGACTGACTGTGGTGTTGCTTTAGAAAATGAAAAAAGTGGCTTATAATTTCCAACTCCAAATGGTGCAAGTATATTTATTGCATTATGAGTTACGAGATTAACATCATCTAATGTTAATTCTGTGTCCGGTACTAATTCTTCACTCGCAATTTCTTTTTTCTCTACATGTTTAATCGCCTCATTCAAAGCATCTGACAATTCCCCTATTCTATCTAACGCGCAAGAAAATCCTCCAGCTTGTTCATGCCCACCTGAGTGTGTAATTATTCCTGGAAACATTTCCTGTACTCGTGCCATCAATTCCACAACGTGTACGTCACCACGTGAACGACAGGAACCTTTTATTTCTCCTTTTATTATTTTGCCATCAACTAACCCCTGTGTTCCTTCGCTTGCTAGCTCCGGAACTCTTCGTCGCTCTTCGCTCCTCGACCTTTGTTCTTCGGCAAGCTCAGAACTCTCGGCTCCGCCTCGACCCCAAACAAAAGTTGGCTTACCAGTCTCATCAATTATTTTCTGTGCTATTAATCCTAAAACCCCCGGCCCCCATGATAAATCTCCTACAACGACAACGTCGTTACTGTATGCAGTGTGATCAAAATTAATTCCTTCCGTAATATCTTTCACCCCAGCTTTTCTTTCCATATTTAAAGCCTCCAAAGCCTCCACAAACCCTTGTGCTGTAACGCTATTTTTAGCATACAACATATTATGTGCCTGTATTGGATCCCCCATTCGTCCTGCGGCATTTATTCTCGGTGCAATTGTAAAAGCGATATCTTCTTCAGTTAAATGTTCCTTTGAAACTCCTTGCATTAAAAATATTTGATTAAGTCCGTGACGTTTAGTTTGTCTTAAAACTTTCAAACCAAAATGAGCGAGTGCTCTATTTTCTTTTACAAGTGGAACCATATCAGAAATAGTTGATATCCCAACCAAATCCAGCAACCACTTTTCATATCCTATTGGAAGTTTTTCAACTGTTTGCAAAACAGATTGAAAAACTTCCCGTTCTTCGTTATTCGTTCTTCGTTCTTCGTTCCCACTTTTGACTTTATGGACTTTATGACTTTCAACTTGCTGTGCTTTACTTTCTTCTCGCAATTTAGAAAGTAAAGCACAGCTGAGTTTCCACGCAACAGCACATCCACACAACATATCATCATAATAATTACACACATCTTGTTTAGAATTAATGACCGCAACCGCATCTGGAACTACTTGTGTTATCTTTTTTTTCTTTTCCTCCTTAGTAATTGGCAAATGATGATCTGTTACTATCACATCTATCCCCACACTTTTCGCATAAGCAACCTCTTCAATATTTGTAATTGCTAAATCTACTGTGATAATCAAACTCACTCCTTTCTTTTTCAAAGCATCAATCGCATGATTATGTATTCCATACCCTTCATTGTGTCGATGTGGAACATAAATCTCCACTGGATAACTAATATCATCAAAAAATGTTCGCAGAAGCACCCCACCAGGAATACCATCACAATCATAATCACTATAAACAGCTATTTTCTCATCATTTTTTATCGCCGTAATAATTCTTGCTACTGCCTTATCCATCCCATATATATCAAACGGATCTCCAATATGTTTTTCATATGAAGGAAATAAAAAATCCTCCACTTCTTTCGCCTCCATAATTCCTCTCTTTTCCAACAATAATCTCGTCAACGGATGCAATTTTTCAATATCAAAAGTATCTTTCATGTAGAAAGAGTATACCAAAACAACTATAAAATAATTTATAAATTGTCCTTTATAATTAATCCCCTTTCACTTTGAACTGTTTACGGATTTCTTTGACTTGCTCTTTGTTTTTTTCTTCCATTTCCTGCTTACCAGCTTCTCCAAGTGCTTTTAATTCTTCAACTGAGAGTTTCATGATTAAGTTTGCCTGTTTATCCAAATATTCTTCTGTATTTTTCTCTGGATTCTCTAAAACCTCATCAAATAAAGCATGAAGAACAAAACCAATTTTTGGCCCAGGCGTTTCCTGTGTAACGTCCATGATGCGTTTCCCGTCAGTTTTCAGCATCTTTAAACTAATAGGATCCTTCAGTGCTTGCTCAACCATAGACTGATACATTCTTAATCTATAAGGTTCTTCCTTCGGTCTCCCAGTCCCAATACGATCACAAATGCGTAAATCTATTAAATCCCAAATATTTTCCTTACCCACATTACTAATCATTCGTCTGACCGCAGCAAGTGTAATTTGTTCCGGATCACTAAAAAACATATGCCAACGCACAAACATCGAAACTTTTTCAATCATTTCCTTTGGAAACTTAAGTCTCTCCATAATTTCACGTGTAACGCGTCCACCAACTACATCATGTCCATAAAATGTATATTCATTCTTTTCTTTTGAATAACGTCTAGTCTCTGGCTTTGAAATGTCATGAAAAATTGCAGAAAGTCTTACGTGTAAGGGCCACTTCTTGTCTGCTGAATGCTGAAGAGTGCGAAGATTATGCTCCCAGACATCGAAACTGTGAGCCTGATTCTGTTCCACCCCTATTCCGTTAAGTAATTCTGGGATAACTTGCTCCAAAATACCCACATCTTTCATAATAACCAAGCCTCGCATAGGAAAATCTGTCATCAAAAGCTTTGTAAACTCATCTCTCACCCTTTCACGTGAAATGTTTTTCAAAAGATGAGCATTTTTCTCCAAGCTTTCACGTGTAACGGGATGAATACCGAAATCCAGCTGACTCATAAACCTAACAGCACGCATAAGCCTCAAACCATCTTCATTAAATCTTAAATCTGGATTTCCTACTGCTTTTATTAGTTTGTCCTTTATGTCCTTTTGACCAAAAAATGGATCTATAATTTCTCCAGTTATGGAATTGTAGGCAATAGCGTTACATGTGAAATCACGACGCTTTAAATCATCTTCTATGTTCTCACTCCATTCTACTTCGTCTGGATGACGATTATCTGAGTAGGTACTTTCTAAACGATATGGTGTAACCTCAACTATTTTTACAGTTTCATCACTGCACATCGGTAACCCCTCTTCTCCACAAGTAACCACTCCAACTGTTCCATAGGTATTTTCGTAAAAAGTCTTGGGGAATAAGGCTATTATTTGCTCTGGATTAGCGTTTGTTGTAATATCAAAATCTTTTGGCTTTACCCCCATTAATAAATCTCTAACACATCCACCGACTAAAAAAGCTTCATGTCCCCCACTTTGAAGTACAGCAAGCACCATTGTGACTTCCTTTGGAATATTATTTGTTATTGTTGTCTGTGTGTTTTCCATTGTTTATGATAGTATAACCCTATTATACAAGCTTCCATGGTGAAATGGATATCACAACGGTCTTCGGAACCGTCGTTCCAGGTTCGAATCCTGGTGGAAGCACAAAAGAACGAGTGAAACGAGGCCTTTTGTGCTTCCAAGTACATGAACTGCTTCATGTACGACCAGGATTCGAATGGTCGCAGTGATGTTTCGCTAGCAAGCGAAACCACGAGAGGCGGGCTGCGAGAAAATTTTTTGACGAAAAAATTTTACTTGTAGCCGAATCCTGATGGAACTTACTTGTCGGTTTTTCCTTGGGTCGCGAAACAATCTTTTTATTGATCCGCCGGCTGGCGGAGAAATAAAATACCAAAGTGGTGACCGAAGACTGGTGGAACCCCCTTATAAATCAATGAGTTTTAGGTATTCGTTACATGTGTAACGAATACTAACTGGCGTAGGAGAATCGGCTACAAGTTCCTCCTCGTCGCCACTCGTCGGACTCGCAGCCCGCCCCTCGGCATTTCGCTTACTAGCGAAATATGCCTGCGGCCCTTCGATTTTCTCCGCGCAAGCAAAGCAGTTTGCTTGCTTACGCCGCACTAAAACGTTCGTTTCACTCACCTTTTAGTGCGGCGTAGGAGAATCGAACTCCTGTCTCAACCTTGGCAAGGTCGCGTTCTACCACTAAACCAACACCGCATTAGGAATGATTGTAACATAATAGCTAAACCTTGAAAAGAAAATTTTGTTAATTAAAAATAATTAAATAATAAATTTACAGAATAATCAAAGGCTGGTCTTTCTGTTATCTGTAATCTGTCGTCTGTTATCTGCAAGTTGTCCCCAAACTTTTCATAACTGTGGATAAACCTGTGGGCATTGGGGATAAAAGACAGTAAAGTACGTATAGGGCATGTCGTATAGGTATTGCCCTTAACCCATAAATAGTCTTATAAAATAAGTCTATTTTAAGAACATTTGACTTTTTATAAAGGATAATAAGACAAACGTTTCATGTGAAACAGAATTAGAAAATCCTTTAATTTAAATGGCTGAACATAACGAAATAGGTAAAATAGGAGAGAAAATAACAAAAACGTTTCTTATGAAACATGACTTTTCTGTTCTTGAGACGAACTACAGGACAAAATATGGGGAAATAGACATAATAGCAACAAAAGACAGTAAAATAAGGTTTATTGAGGTAAAAAGTGTAAAAGTCAGAGATTTATCAGAAACAAAAAATTTAGATGTTCAACCAGAAGATAATTTGACCTTTGCAAAATGGTCGAAATTTATAATTAGTGTAGAAACTTACTTAAAACATAAAAACATTCCGAAAGAAATAAAATGGCAGATGGATTTAGCTTGTGTTTATATAAACACCGAAACAAGGGAGGGGAGAGTGAAGTTGCTTGAGAATATACATAAGGAGTAGGGGAGAGTTTAGAGGAAAGAGGAAAGAGTAAATACAAAAACCGTGCGGTTTTTCTATAATATGCTAGAATACATCATACGTTTATAAGAAGACAACCACGGAGTGTGGTGTAACGGCTAACATGTCTGGTTTGGGACCAGATGACTCCGGGTTCGAATCCCGGCACTCCGACAAAAAAGAAAAAGTCTAGTATTTGCTAGACTTTTTCTATTTAGTAGGAGTGCCAAACAAAGTAAATAAACAAGGACACTGGAAATAGTATTAAAAATATAGTAGTATATTATCCACAAGCGGTGTTGGTTTAGTGGTAGAATGCCTGCCTTCCAAGCAGGAGACAAGAGTTCGATTCTCTTACGCCGCACAGAAAATACAAAGACGAGCTAAATGCTCGTCTTTGTATTTTCTGTGCGGCGTAAG
>CAILKS010000065.1 GCA_903834855.1 uncultured bacterium
GGGAGGGGGGGTCCAGCAGCTACCGTGCCAAGTCCAGGTCGGCAGATGAATTATATTTTTTTGCTTGACACACTTTTTCGCACTTTTCCCTTGAGCTTACAGTGCAAGGTGCTATTGTAAACGCATGACAGAACTGCAAGCCAAAGCGATCAAACGAATCAAAGATGTATACGCCAAAGCCGAGGAGGTCTACGGCATTCCGCTCACCTTCCCAATCGTCAGCTTCAGGCTGAAAGGCCGTCGCGCTGGTTACGTTGTTGTGATCCTCAACAAACTCGCGCTTAACAACACTCTTCTTCACGATCATGGTGAAGATTTCATCAACGACACTCCCGGTCACGAAGCTGCTCACCTTATCTCTTACGCTGTTTATGGTTACAACATTGAACCGCATGGTCAAGAGTGGAAAAAGGTTATGATTAAAGTATGTGGGCAACAGCCTACTCGATGCCATGTTCTTGAAGTAAAAACCAATCACGAATACTTTTGTTCTTGTGACAAAACTATTTATGTGTCTACCACTAAACATAATCGTATTTTAAGAGGTCAAGGCAGATATCGTTGCAACATCTGCAAGACCGAAATTCGATGGAAAAAACTATATGAAAAAGTTGCCATCTTTTCTCCAGCTACTTAAACTAGTTAGAAAACAATTACCCCCGCCAACCACCAGACACAAAGACAAAAAAAAGTATTCAAGAAAGAATAAAAATGAAAACCACGATTAAGTACTATACACAAAACATTTACGGAGTGCGCCGCGAGAAGTTTATTGATAAGGGTCAAGAAAGCGTATTTATTCAGTTGACTGGACGCAAGACACTTGATAGTGTCAGTCGAGAACTGATTCGGGATCTAAGTGGGTCCAGTGTCGAGTTTGAGCAAGTGTTGCCGCCAGAATGATACTGATTTTGTGTTTGATTTATTTTTTACTATTCTTTTATCTATTTAATTCTTATGAATGACCAATATCGCGGAAGTATCAAGCAGAGCTTTGCATGGTGGGACATTGGCGGTGCCGATATACCACATAGGCTTTTTACTGACTTCAATGAAAAGTACAAGGCTTGGGAAAAGCGTCGAGGCTTTAGTAATGAAACGGATTTTATCGGTAACCCCATAGACAAGAATAAGAAAGAGCTTAATCCCGTTAAGCAATTGCGCGGCGTTGCTCTTCGTGCCAAACTTGCGCTAGACAATAAGAAAAAGATTTTGATAAAAAAGAAAACCTCTACTAAGTTCTCTCCTGACATTGTTGGTAAACAGTACGCCAGCGGTAACAATGCTCAACGCAAGATCAAACAATACATTCTAAAAAATCATCTTATCATTCCTGCGGATTACGAGTTTGGAGTAAATAAGATTGACTGGGGCTGTTACGAAATCACAGGTAATAGAATACAAATTAAAAAGTAATATGAAAAAACCATATAATCAATTAGTTTTAGTGGAGTTTCGTAATTGTGCGCCATTTTTATATAAGATGGTTAGTGATAAACCTATTACGCTTGATAATGTAGTTCAACATTTTATTGATACAGAAGATTTCAATGATGAAAAAGACAGCATCACATTTGTTGACGAAATAACTGAAGTTAAGTTGTAAAACATAACCCCGCCATGTGCGGGGTTTTTTGTTTAATAGTTGAACACGAATGTCTAAATAGTAAATACGAAATAGCTAAATAGGTAATCGATAAATAAGCAAATAACGTTAACGCCTCCCCCCCC
>CAILKS010000066.1 GCA_903834855.1 uncultured bacterium
AGCAATACCATGCTTCGCGCCCCAACGCAAGGCTAATTTTGCGGCCCCAGCACCGTGGTAAAATTTTTCGTTGGCTCCGTAAACAAAGATTTGATTCGGCTCCAAGTGAGTAATATTTTCTAGGGTGAATTTCATATTTTATTCGTAATCAATATAAGTCTTAGTTACAGGAAATACCTCTGTAAAATTAGGCTCTGACCATTCGTATGGGCTTTCATCCTGATTTTCTGTTGCTCCTCTACGATAGCCATCTTTGAAGTATTTGCCATCTGACTTGCGTTGCACAACAATTTCATATTCAATAGACCATCGTCTCGTTCCAACTATCTTGTCTTCGATAGTAACAAAATTACCATCATCTCCATTAACGATGTTTCTTCCTTGTTCACTTGTTAGAATTAATTTTTCTCTGTTCATATTTTATATTTACATTCTTCTAGTCCGTAAATGAGAGTTGTACTTGTTTTGCATTCTCCTGCAAGAGAAATCGCATTGTCAAGCGCACAATTGTAACCCTTTTTATAATCGTCGAAACAATTATCTCGCAAAGATACGTCATACAAGGTCCACTTGTCAATACCTTGTTTTTTGAAATGATTTCCAAGAAGCAGGGCTGCATCCTTGACTTCTTGGGGAATTTCATGGTGCAAATTTATGTCGTGGAACATATTATTTTTATTCTTCTTCGTTTATTTCTTTCAATTCCTTAGCCAATTCAAACAAAGATTCAATTTCAGTAAAAGTACCACTAGTGACACAATGTTCACTGAATGTTTTTTTATCAAGTATATAGCACAAGGCTTTGATGTTGTGGCTTAAGGTTACGATTTTTAATTTATTATCGTTAGTCATTTTCATATTAATCTTTCTTCTCCATCTTCTTCACCTCAGAGTCAGTAAAGAAACAGCCGCCGCCTTTATCATCTACAAAAAATTCAAACTCACAACCTTTAATTTCGCGCCGAGGTCCGGTGTATGTCACTTCATGTTTTCTGCCAACGATGTCAGTGTGAATAAATTTGTCGCCTTCTTTCATATATCTTTTATATTACCGGAGAAATAATCAACATTACTAATAACTCTATCGCAAATCTTGCATTCCATCGTCGCGATAGTTCTGCGACTCCAGTGGCAAGTGTGCTTTTCGCCTTTGACATAGAGAGTATGATCGTTGCCGCAATTTTGGCAAGGAATTTCTTCACTATCTTTGCAGCAAAAGACACACCTGTATTTCATATATCTAATTTACTTGGCTTGAATGTTCCGTTGTTGTCAATGATATTTTGCATAATCATTTTTAAGCGTTCATCGTCATTGAAAGATTCAAAAAAGGTGACTAATAAATTTTCGTCACTGTAGCCTTTAAAATATCCTTCGCCACCTTCAAAGTAGATTTCGATAAGCATTAATTGTTTTTGCGTGAATATTCTGTTTAGTCCATTTGAGATTTTATCATTATCTTGTACAACTTCTCCTAAGTAGTACTCGGTTTTCATATCTTGAACTGTAGTATTATTATTTAAATTGGTGCAACTCATAAAGAGTCCGCCCAAAGCGCACACTTGGCAGGAATTAATTGCCTTGCTTTTAAAAGCATCTTTAATGCTGGAATTAGGATCGAGTTTGATATCTATTGATTTCTGGTCGTCACTCCAGAGAGGCTTTACCCACTCTCCTGATTCGGGAAAGTATCTCTTTGCCTTGATTTGGGCAAGGACATCTTTTGCAATCATTACCCTTTTTTGGGCTTTGGTTGCTTTTTTGAATTCTTCGTTTAGTTGATTAGTTTTCATAATTAGAACCACTTTCTATGCTCTTCATAAACTTCTTCTAAGCCATCATAATCGTGAATATACCATTTAACATCATCAGGTATCTCAACAATCTTTAATTTAGAATAATGTCCATTCGCTAAATCGCCAAGCTGTTCGACAACTTCTACAAGGACTGGATCGTTTCTTTCAATCTCCCACTCGCCGAATCCATTTTCTTCTTTTACTTCGTTTAAATGATAATGAGTAATGGTTTTAATTTTTTCATCTTCTTTGGCTATGATGTTAAGACCTTTCTTATCACCATATAATAGAACAGCTTCTTCGCTAAGGCCAAAGCCGCCGTGTTTTCTATTAATTACTATTTTCATTTTTCTTTGAGCGTTGCTTGGTTTGCTTTCTAATTCCAGTAATTTCATAGCAGCCCCAATCAATTTTATTTATTCCAAATTCATAATCAGCAGGAATAATTAGATGATTCTTTAAGATATACTGCTTGATCTTGCGTTGAGCGTTGTTGTTGCTGGCGAACTGCTTGCCAACGATCTCAGGAGCAAAGTTAGTGGGGCTTTCGCTCTTTTTCAAGCCTTTTTTTCCATCTTTTTTGGCTTGCTTTATGCGCTCTTTTGCGGCCTCTGCCGCAAGCACTCGCTTCTTGCTTTCCAGTGCCAGCTTGCCTCTTAAGGCGTTGCCGCGAAGAGGCTTGACAGGCTCAAGCTCGTTTTCGTTGCGCTTTAAAGGATTTCCAATGAAATGGCTTTCAGTTGTAAAACCTCTACGCTTTTCCCATTCTTTGAATTTTTGAGTTATCATTGAATGAGTGCCTTGTGGGATATCTGCCCCGCCAGCGTCCCACCAAGCGAAACTCTGTTTGATAACGCCTTTGTATTGATCGTTCATATTAGTGAATTGTTAGTATAAAAAAGAAAAAAAACTAAGAGAAGGTCTGGCTTTTATGTAGTTACCAGACAGGCGGTTGAATGACCAGAGAAAATGTTAAAACTCCGCTGCATTGCCTGTATTTTACTTCTCTTAATTAAAAGTTAGCTATATTATACTGCGGCGAGTTTGGTGAGACTATACAGTTTAATGGTCATTGAACCGTATTCATTGTCTTCAATATCATTGACATCAATCACGATAGTAGCGTCAGAGGAGATCTTAGCCTTATTGAGAGTAGCGTTTGAGATTTCAATAAATCCATCGTTCTTGTCGTCTTCTACTGAGAATTGAATGCCCTTACTAGTCAACAATGTATTTTCTGTATATGCCCGATTAATGTGTGGGCCGTGTTCGATTTCTGCCGCATCAGCAGCCATGATCTGATTAACAATAGCCTGAGCTTTCTTAGTTAGCTTGATTGCAGTCATTTGTATTTTGTATTTATGGTTTAACCGAAAATTAATTTGCCCCAAGGAATTGCGCTACATCGTCTGCACTTAAGTCGTATTTAATGTATTGTTGGATTTCATTGTCTACATACTTTACATAAGATACAGTATATAGATCAAGCATGACTTTAACTATTACTATCATGTTATGCGAGGGCCACTTGGTTCTCATTCTAAAACAAGAGTCTCACCATTTAATTTAGCCATCACTAAGTTATCGAGAGCGAACTCACGAAAACGTCCAATAGGCAAATCTTTAGTAATGAGATTCTTCTGAATGGTTAAAGGTGCGCTATTGTGTTTCTTGTAAGGAGTTACTGGAGGAGTGATTTGTACTTTAGAACTAATTAGACCAAAGATCTTAAGCGAGCCATCGTTTTTATTCACTTTAATGCCTTGGATATTCTTGCCGTCTACCTGATAATTTTCGTAGATGTCTTTCTTGGTGTACTTAGTCTGAGTACCAGAGAGGCTGGCGTTCAGTGAGACTAAAATTTCATCTGCCGCTTGTCGAGCCAAGCCAGCCATAATCTGCTTATCGACTTCAAGGTCCGAGATGCTCTTTTGAAGCACATTACGGTAGCTGAAGCCAAGCTGTAAGGTGTATCTGGCGACCTCGCCAGTCGAAGTGGAGCAGTAGGTGAAGCTGGCGAAACGAGCAAGGCCAGCCTGAGAAGCAATGAGGTCAATGATTTTCATAACAGTTGTGAGCTTAGTGGGTTTTGAGCGAAAAACAAGATGTTTTTTTAGGTAATTTTAGTGGTTAATATTGGTTTTCTTTGCGAGATTCGTAAGCAGCTTCAGCGGCATCATCCCTGTCCGCTTGCTGCTCGTCAAGGTGTTTTCCGAGAACTTTTGCGTGAAAATCTTCGCTTGCAATTTCCTCTTCGATCTGATTCAACTCGTTTTCGGTCAACTCTGACTTGTCAAAAGAGATATCGTCTATGGCAGAATGAAGATCTCCTTTGTCGTATCCTTTGAAGCCCCAATATTCGTAGGGACCAACGCCGTCTCGGTGGGTTGAGATATCGACTTTTACTTTTATTTTTTTTTCGTTATCTTCTCTGTCAAAGTAATTTACTGTAATTTCCATAATGTTTTTATTTAAGTGTAATGAAGTTTATGAATTTTACAAGTGTTAATACTGGAACATCTATTCTTGCAAAAAACGGTTTTGATATTGCTGTTGTTGCTGCTAT
Organism: uncultured bacterium; assembly: GCA_903834855.1. GTDB lineage: Bacteria > Patescibacteriota > Minisyncoccia > Phycocordibacterales > UBA5272 > UBA11704. The sequence goes on from CAILKS010000066.1 coordinate 4,363, forward strand.
TAATAGTTTTACTGCAAATGGAGTGAACATTCCCACTTCAACAACTAACCAATTATACTTAGGTCAATCCCCACTAGCAGTTACTGGAAACATAACAAATGCTACTGTAGGGACTATTTTTTATTATTACGATGGTAATCTTGGCTAATACTAAACAAAACAAATGGGACCGAAGGACACTTACCTCCGGTCCCTTTTTTTTATGCCTTTAAGGTTTCAAGATAATTTCTACCTTGAATTGTGAGTTTTCTTCCTGTAGGAGTAACCTCAATTAGGTTGAGCCTCTGCAAGTGGCTCTCAAGGTCTCTTTGAAGACTTTGAC
>CAILKS010000067.1 GCA_903834855.1 uncultured bacterium
AAAGAAGAACTTATTTAAATAGGTTGTAAAAAATTCTAAAGGGAGGCCACGAAGTGGCCTCCCTTTAGAATTTTTGTGCATCCGCTGGACCAGGAATCACAGGACCAGTTGTGTATACTAAGACGTAGCAAATGATCGCTCGTAAAAAATGCTCTAAGTGCGCCTGCTTGGACTCGAACCAAGGACCAGTCGTGTATAAGACGACGGCTCTACCAACTGAGCTACAGGCGCACTTAATTCACTTTTTACTCACTCCATTTGATAAGACGACGGCTCTACCAACTGAGCTACGGATGCGATTAATGTAAACTATAACAGAAAATTTTACTTTTTTCTACTGTGTAACTTTGCTTCTTATTTATTTGTATTTCTACAACCTAAAACCTAAAAACTATAACCTATCTCATTACTCCATATGCACCTGTGTTCTTTTTCTAATGATTTCAGCAAGTTCTGGATATTTTTCTAAAGTTGGATCATTGTCCAATAATTCTCTGGCTTCATCACGAGCTATTTCTACCAGTTTTGGATTTTTAATTGCTTCCATCGCTAAGTCACTTATTCCCCACTGCTTACCATCCATAAGAGCCCCAATTCCACGGGCTAACATATCTTGCTCTGCTAGTTCAAAACCATTTTTTGCATTCACTAAAGCTTTTAATCTTTTCTGTGTAATTTCTCCTTCGCTTTCTGTAAATAGATAACAATAAGATTGATATTCTCGACGACCAACACGCCCGCGTAATTGATGTAGTTGAGCAAGTCCAAATCTGTCAGCATGTTCGATAATTATGACAGTTGCATTTGGTACATTTATTCCAACTTCAATAACAGATGTTGCAACCAATATATCAGATTTTTTATCCAAGAAATCTTGCATCACTTCTTCCTTCTCTTCTTTCTTCATTTTGCTGTGTAAAATATCTACAATAAATTCTGGGAAAATAACATCAGCTAATCTCTGCGCTTCCTCTTTTACACTTTTTAAAATTCTCTTTTGTCTTTCTTCCTCATCTTGTTCATCAATTCGTGGACAAATAACATAGACTTGTCGACCAGCTTGTAATTCTTTTCTAATTTTTTCATAAGTTTCTGTACGGCCTCTTGCAGGAACTATTTCTGTAATAATTTTTTTTCTTTCAAGTGGCATAGAGTCTATAACAGTTAAATCAAGATCTCCAAAAATAGTAAGAGCAAGAGTTCTCGGAATAGGGGTAGCCGTCATACTTAATAGATGAGGAAGTTCTTTTCTTACTGTATCTTTTTTCTGAGCAAGGGATTTTCTTTGTTTCATTCCAAATCTGTGTTGTTCATCAATAATAATTAATGCCAAATTTTGAAAAGCGACTGATTTTTGTATAAGAGCGTGAGTTCCTATAACAATAGAAACACGCCCATCAGCAAGCCATGATAGTAATTGTGCACGAGAAACAGCTGTTGGAGTAGAAGTATCTGATTTACTTGGGAACTTTCCACAACCTGATCCGGTTAATAATCCAATCTCTATTCCTGTGCCTTCAAAATATTTTATAAAACTTTCAAAATGTTGCTTTGCCAATATTTCTGTTGGTGCCATATAGGCAATTTGGAGGGGTCGGCCATTTTTCTCGGCACTATTTTGAAGTACTGCATAAGTTACAGTTGCAGCCACGAAAGTTTTCCCACTTCCTACATCTCCCTCAAGCAATCTTCCCATTGGTTCCTTTCTTGATAAATCTTTCAAAATAGAATTAATAGCATCCATTTGTGCTGTAGTGGGTTTGAAAGGGAATGAATCAATAAACTTTTTAATACCAATTTTGTCCACTTTAATTGGATAAGCTAGAGAATGTTTAGCTTCAACTTTTTCTTGATATTGTTTTAATTGTAAAGAAAAAATTTCTTCAAAAGCAAAACGTTTACGTGCAGCGATAGTTAGGGCTTCATTTTTAGGAAAATGAATATACAAAAGTGCTTCACGCAATTCTGGTAAATGTAATTTTTTTAAGACATGTGGTGGAATGGGGTCAACAATATCGTCGAGTACATTTAATTGAATAGCTTTTTTAATTAAAGTGTAAAGATATAAAGATGAGACTCCTTTTGTTTCTCTATAAACTGGTGTTAAAAAATTAGTATCAGCATTCGGTGCGAACAAACTTTCTTGCGATTCTGGAATTATTCCCTCCGCTCTCTCAATGTTTGGATTTGAAAGTAGGAAGCCTCTTGCATCGGAGTGTACTACACCAGAGATTTTCACTTTTGTGCCATCGGGATACATTTTTCCAATATAAGCTTGATTAAACCAAACACAGCGAATGGTGCCGGTATTATCTGCAACACGAGCTTCTGTCATTGGCATATGACCTTTAAAACTTCTTCTTACTGATACTTTTTCCATTACTCCATATACAGTGAAGGGCTGTCCAGCAACAAGAGTAGAGGTTCCAGAAATTTCTCGCATATCTGCATAGCGAATTGGGAAGTGATGAAGAAGCTCTAAAATATTTGAAATATTTAATTTCTTTAATCCAGCCTCATGGTCGGGGGATATTCTGGATAGTGAAGAAAGGGGGGAATTCAAAGTTGTTTTCATTTGTTTAAGTATAACACTGGTTGAGTTTCTGTTTTTTTAAGGTAAGAACTTGAGCTTACATAGGGTACCCCTCAGAGGGGTACCCTATGTAAAAATAATTAAAGTAATAACTCTCCCGGAGGTCTGACCTCCGGGTGGATTTTCCAAGGCAAGGCCTTGGAAAAGATTAGAATAAGTTTAAGAGGTTGTGGGATGGTACTCCTTGAATTGTTGTTGACAAAAATATATAAAGGTATAGGATTATAGATAGGTACGGTTCTTTGGTTATTCGATCGAAGCTGTATCTGTGAAGGAGCATAACATGAGTACATTTCATGCCATGCCTTGGAGTAGCGACGAAGCTCTCCCACTTCGCACTCAACCCGGCTTCTACTGTTGCGAAGGCAACTGTGGTCAAGGCGGCAGCGAGTGTGATGGCGACTGCGACGGTTGATTTCTCGCAGGAGCTCACACAAAATTAAGTCTGTAGCGACAGAAAAGTCGAGTGGCAGCAAGCTTTATAAATACGCATTCGCATTTATTTTTTAAAGCTAGTAAAAACCCAAGGCCTACCTACCACGGTGGGCCTTTTTGTTTTCCTTTGTTTAAAATTTCAAAAATTGTTAGCGTGGTATAATCGTCTTATATATGACAAACTCTTCAAATTTAACAAATATTCAAAAACTGGGACTTTTCGACCGGTTTATGTTTTGGCTGCTTCGATTAAAGCCACTTGTTATACGTGAAAAAAAGTTAGGGAGTGCAGGTATAAAAGTAGTTCTTAAGCTTTATGCTCAATCATTTCATGAATTTAGATGGGTTATATTTTTTAGTATTATTATGGCTATTACAGCCAGTCTTTCTAATGTAGTAGTTCCTTATATTTTTAAACAATTTTTAGACATGTTGGGAAAGGGTGTTGGTGTCGTACCTGTTGCAAATTTATATCACACTACTTGGATTTTCTTTGCTTTTGCATTATTAGCTTGGGCTGGTTGGAGAACTTGTTATATTGTTAATTCATATTTTGCATCGCGCATGCTCGCCATACTAAGGCAGAGATCATTTTCATACTTGATCGGGCACTCCCATCAGTTTTTTATAAATACTTTTGCCGGATCTCTCGTTCAGAAAGTAAATCGTTTTGCTCAAAGTTATGATAAATTAGCTGATAGAATTTTGTATGACATTATTCCAATTATAGTTCAGGTAAGTTTTGTTATTTATATTCTTTTAAAAGAAAGACCAGCGCTTGCTGTTGTAATACTCGTTTGGCTTTTTGTTTTTGTTGTTTGGAATTATATATTTGCAAAATGGAAATTAAAATACGATACATCTCGTGCTGAGCAGGATTCATTTTCTAGTGCAACATTAGCTGATGCGGTGAGTAATCATCAGACAATAGAATTATATAAATCTCAAAAAATAGAAGAAAAAAGATATGAAGATGTTACAAATATGCAATCATATTACGCTCGTTTTTCTTGGCAGGCATCTAGTGTTATTGATGGAGTGCAGGGATTACTAATTGTTTTTGTAGAAGTTGCCATGCTTTATATTGGAATTGATTTATGGTCAAAAGGACTTATGACTATTGGTTTATTTGTGCTTGTGCAGACTTATGTTTTACAGCTAGCTGACAGACTTTGGTCGCTTTCTCGTGTTATTAGAGATGTCTACGAAGCATTTGCTGATGCAAAAGAGATGGCAGAAATTATGACGTTACCTCATTCTATACAAGAAAAAAAGAATGCTAAAGTTTTGAAAAATGTAGAAGGGGAAGTAACTTTCAAAGATACAACTTTTGCTTTCAATGGAAAAAATGTTATTGATCATCTTAACTTAACTATTAAAAAAGGAGAAAAGGTTGCATTGGTTGGAGTCTCCGGCGCAGGTAAATCCACACTTATAAAATTATTGTTTAGACAATACGATCCAGATAGCGGTGAGGTTTGTATAGATGGGCAAGATATAAAAGGTCTTACTTTGATGTCACTTCGAAACGCACTTTCTCTTGTACCACAAGACCCAGCATTGTTCCATCGTACTTTAATGGAAAATATTCGTTATGGAAAACAAGAAGCAACCGATGAAGAAGTAAAAGAAGCGGCAACACTCGCCCACTGTGATGATTTTATTTCAGCACTTCCTCTTGGTTATGAAACTTTAGTTGGAGAACGTGGAGTTAAACTCTCCGGTGGTGAGCGTCAGCGTGTTGCTATCGCTAGAGCGTTTTTGCGTAATAGTCCGATACTTGTACTTGATGAAGCGACCTCATCATTGGATTCTCATTCAGAAGAAAAAGTTCAGGATTCTTTGATGAAGTTGATGGAAAATAAAACTACAATTGTTATCGCTCATAGGCTTTCTACAATTAGAAGAGTTGATAAAATTCTTGTCTTAAAAGATGGAGCCATTGTTGAAGATGGAACACATGATGAGCTTTTGGAAAACAAAGAGGGAATATATGCAAAACTTTGGGATATACAGCAGGGAGGATTTTTGAAAGACGATTCGGACAGCGATTAAAATACAGCCAGTAGCCAGTAGCCAGTAGCCAGTAGCCAGTAGCCAGTAGCTTGTAGTTTTTTAATTTCAATGCAATTCTATATTAACTTTTGAATAAAAGCATTTAACATTCTCATTATTTCTGATAATTCTACTAGTAGAGTATTAGATGTTTCAGAAGAAATATAGCCTAAATCTTTTGCAAACATTATATGTGTTTCTAATTCTGCACCCGAACCATAAGCAATATGAAGGAATGATTTAAAATCTTTTTCTGTTGAACGACGAGAACCTTCTGCTATATTTGATGGTATAGAAATAGCTGAGCGTCTCATTTGTGAAGTTAATCCATAAATTTCTTCCTTAGGAAATGATTTTGTTATTGTATAAACTTTGATACCAAAGCCATATGATTTTTCCCAAACAGTAAATTTTTTGTAATCTCGCATTTGTGTATTTGTATTAGCTACATTCTACAAGCTAAAGGCTACTAGCTATTTAACGGAATTGTGGACGGGAGTGGAAGATAATTAGGGCGAGGGTGACAAGAGTAAGAATAAACAAAAGCATATTTGCGCTAGTGTAACTATGAAGTGAGAAATTTATATAAAGTTGACTTGAAAGAATAAGAAGCACAAATACAAGTGGAAGTATGGGGCGTGGCCAAATTAAAATAAGAATACCGAGAACAACGAAAAATCCATGCCATAAAGTAAAGGCAACAACTTGAGGAATGTATTCATTTATACATCCAAATACAGCAGTTTTAACTTTACCAACACCAAGCATAAGAGCCTGAGCATGTGGATAGATAAAATAGAAGGCAACAGCGAGACGTAATAGATATGGCCAGAGATTAAACATAGGTTTAAATAGTTAAGAGGGAAGAGTTTAGAGGAAAGAGTGGTATACCAACCCTTTGCTTATGATTATATCAGATTTTTAATCAGATAACCTCTTAATCAACGTATGTAGTATTTTTGATATTTCATCTAATTCTTTAAGGGGATAGACTGAATCCTTTTCATTTATATATTTGAGGTTTATTGCAATTATAATTTGAGTTTCGAGTTCAGCCACAGACCCTAATGCAAAATGTAGAAAAGATTTAAAGTCCTTTTTAGTTGAACGCTTACTACCTTCAGCGATATTAGATGGAATAGATACAGAAGCTCTACGAATCTGGTCGACCAAACCGTATCTTTCCTCATGAGGAAAATCTTTAGTTATTTGATATATATAAGTTGTTAAATCAACTCCTTTTTTCCAAACAATAAGATTTTTGTGTTCTGTCATTGTATTCTCTCTCACCTCTTAACTCTTTCCTTTATCTTCTAGCAAAGTCTACTGACTTTGCTAGCCCTCATTATCAGTTGTGACTTGAACTCTTAATTTTTTAGTTGGATTAGGTCTTCCTACAACATTAATATGGCAATCGAGCAAAAAGTCAGTAGTATATTGTAGTTTTAGAGATTTCTTACCGAGAGCTTTTAATCCGACAACTTTTGTCCTAAGGGCTGTCGTCATAAGACGGTTTGCCCCATATGGATCATTTGCGTCAGTATTCCCACTTAGTAATTGTGAAGAGAGATTATTTGCATCCGCTACACGACTTGAATCTCTTGGGGATATACAAGTTCCTCCTGGGCAAACAGGAGAAGCTGTTATCGTACAGGCATTGTCTGGTATGTTTATGCCCCAGTTAAGAGTCGTTGTTATTCCTGTTTTTATTGTTCCTGGCACAGCATCAAGAGTTACAGCATCTGTTGTTAAAGGCTTTGGATCGTATGATGGAAAAGTTTTCGAAGCAGTAAGTGTTCCTGATAGACAATTCACCGTATAGTAACCCATTGTTGATCCAAAGTTTATTAATGGAATAGACATTGGTCCTGTATAAGCACCAGAAGTAACAGCTACTCCATCGCGGGTAATAGTGTAGGAAACAGTATCACTACAAGTAAAATCAATTACTCCATTCGGTGTATTGTTTCCTGATAGAGATGAATTAGTGACAATAGGAAGAGGGCAAGATGGTGATGCAGGGTATGGGAAAGCAGAGCCATTATCACATTTATATGTACAATTATCACTTAAATAAACAGAATTTGTGTAAGGATCTACAGGGAAAGTACAATTGTTATAAGGAAGTTTTGTTTGGGTTCTGGTTTCCGTTCCTCCTGTAATAGTATTACCAGCGTGATCTTTACAAGCCACCGTTACTGGCTGAGTGAAAGGTTGAAGACATTCACCGATGACATTAATATTAAATGAACAGGTATCACCAAACCACTCTCTACCATCTTGTACCATTTTCCAACTGAAGGATTGTACTCCAGAGATAGCAGGGGCGGTGAAAGTTTTACTAAATGTAACAGAATTGCCAGGTGAAACAGAACTAGGTAAGGCAACTCTATTTGTTCCCCATGTTACATTGTCTGTAACATTTTGAGAACCTAAATTATAAGAAGATCCGGTTGCCCATGTTGTGCTCTTACTTCCAGCCACAGGATTATTCATTTGAACGGAAGCAGTAAAAGTTCTCCATGTTGAGATAGATGCAGGTGCGGTAATTGTCCCACAAGTTGCGTTATTATATTTACAGTTATCACTTACATAAACAGAGTTAGCATTTGTAATAGGTAGCGCTGGATAAATACATTCTGGATAAGCACTTTTTGTTTGTCTTCTTGTTACTAAACCAGAGACAGCAGCATTACCATTTCCATTTGGGTTTGGATCACAAGCCACTGTTACATCTTGAGTTAGACCATTAGCACAAACACCTAAATCAAAATTAGCTGTACATGTTTTGGTTGAATTAGTGTTAGCTATCACTGTACCGTTACCTGTCCCACTACAACTACCACTCCATCCAGTAAAAATAGAATTTGGACTAAATGCTGGGGTGAGGCTTATAGAAGTATTATAAGCATAAGTACTTGAACATGTTGCACCACAATTAATTCCTGCTGGTGCGGAACTTACCACTCCTGTTCCAGAGCCGGTTTTTGTAATATTTATAATACATTGATTTGATACTGTAACAGAAGCCGCTGCAGTTTGTGCAGATGAACCGCCTGCATTATTTGCTCTAACTGTGTATGAGTGTACACTACCAAAAGCAAGTCCTGAGTCAGAGATAGCAGTAGAGGCTGTGTTTAAAAGTAAACCACCATCTCTATAGATATCATAACTTGTGGCTCTAGGCATTGCATTCCAAGAAAGATTTATCCAGTTATTACTACAATAACTTTGAGTTGCAGAAAACCCTGTCGGTACAGCCGGAATATCAATCATACAAGTGGTTCCATTTTGATGATAATCAGTATTACATTTCCACTTACAAGCAGCAGTTCCTACACCATCATACGTCCACGTCTGGTTAATAGCAGTTGATACACTATTTGAAGTTAAATTTCCTCCACTAGGGGCAGTGCCACCACAAGAAAATGCTATACAACTTTGTGATGTTTGAGTGTAAACATTAGAAGCTCCATTACAACTATAAGTTGCAGAACCATAGTAAGATACGCCAGAATAATTAATTGTAGCTGATGTACCATGAGAAGTTACACCAGTAGAACCACTACAATTTGTTTGCCATGT
>CAILKS010000068.1 GCA_903834855.1 uncultured bacterium
AATACCCCAGCGGTGACCGAGTCTCTCTTCCGTATTATCTACAACCTAAAACCTACCACCTAAAACCTATTCCTGCTATACTAAAAACCATATGGCGCAATTAGAAACATCAATCTTTTGGATAGAAGTAGACAAAATAGTACCAAACCCGTATCAACCAAGACGGGAATTTGATCAGGATAGATTAAAAGAACTTTCAGATAGTATTCGTCAATATGGTGTATTACAACCACTTGTTGTTTCAAGAGTGGAAGAATCTTTAGAAGATGGCTCAATAAAAGTTTCTTATGAATTAATCGCAGGAGAGCGCAGGCTTCGTGCGTCTAAATTGGCAGGCATAACACAAGTGCCAGTTGTTGTACGTACTGGGGATGACAGTAGAGCAAAGCTTGAGCTTGCGATTATTGAGAACTTACAGCGTGAAGATTTAAATCCAGTCGAACGAGCTCACTCATTTCAGCAACTTGCAGAAGAATTTAAACTTTCATGGGCTGATGTTGGTAGAAAAGTTGGAAAGAGTCGTGAATATGTTTCAAACACTGTTCGTATTCTCATGCTTCCCCAAGATATTCTTGATGCGATTTCTAAAAAGCAAATAACAGAAGGACATACACGACCACTGCTTATGTTAATCGATAGACCTGAGGAACAAATGACTTTGTTTAAAGAAATGATGGTGCGAAAAATGACAGTGCGTGAAGCAGAAGGGATTGCTCGTCGTATTGCTTTTGAAAAGATTCGCAAGAAGGATCATTTTATGACGCCTGAAGTTGTGGATATGGAAGAAAAGTTGGCTGAGACATTAGGTACGAGAGTACAGATAGAACCACGCGAACGCGGTGGACGTATCTCTATCGAATATTTTTCTTATGAAGAATTATTAGCGCTTTCTGTTGCAATAAGAAAAGCAGGTGAAGAAAAAACTCACAAAGGAATGTTTGATACTTTGCGCGATGAAGATATAGAAACATTAAAAGCTGCTCCTAGTAATTTAGAATCAATAGAATTAATTGCTAAAAATGAAATGAATGACATTGGACAAGTTGCTACACGAGAGGAAGTTTTAAATTTGATAGACAATGCTTCAATTCAAACCAGTAGTGAGGCAATAGAGGAAGATTTGTTACCAGAAGATATAGCTGATATGTATATTGAAAATAATCCATCATTAGACGATAGGTCTATTGAAGAGGTAAAAGGGGATGAACAGAGTGAGGATTTATATAATGTAACAAAGTTTAGTCTTTAAAATAAAATAAAAATATGAAAGGAGAAAAAATTGATTTACCAGAAAAATATCCAAAAGAAGGGGAGGTTTATAAACATTTTAAAGGGGATTTTTATAAAATAAAAGCCTTAGCTCTTCACTCAGATGATGAGAATTGGATGGTTGTATATGAGCCAATGTATGAAAATCCAGATGCACCATTTTTCGTTAGACCACTTGATGAATGGTACGATTTATGTGATTGGGAAGATGTACATGAAAAGGTACAGAGATTTACATTAGTAGCACCGTAGGGGCAGATAGTTTCAAGTTTCCAGTTTTTAGTTTCTAGTAATAAAAGCAACCCCGAAGGGGTTGCTTGTATTTGTATTTTCTTGAAACTTGAAACTGGGAACTTGAAACTGCCTAGGCTAGCGTGTCAAAAACTTATCAATAAACCCTCCATTCTCTTTAATGTATTGTCTTATTTTTCTTTTTGCTATTGTCGTGCGAGCCATATCTATCCATTTACGTTTTGGTGAAGCACTTTCTTTTACTTCTATTTCTATAACATCACGGTTTTTTAAAGTGCTTTCAAGTGGAACTAACTTCCCATTTATTTTTGCTCCAGAAATATGATCTCCTATTTTTGAATGTATTGAATATGCAAAATCAATAGCTGTAGATCCTTCTGGTAAATCAATTACGTCTCCTTTAGGTGTGAAAACAAACACCCGACTCTCAAAAAAATCAGTTTTTAAATTACTCAAAAAATCCTTATGATGTTCAACGTCTTTTTGCCATTCTAATAATTCTTTTGTCCAACTAATTTTCTTTTTTAATTCTTGTTCACTTACATTTTTCCCGACCTCTTTATACCCTAGATGTGAAGCAATACCATATTCTGCCTCTTGATGCATTTCTTCCGTACGAATTTGTATTTCAAGAGTATCTCCATCACCAGAGAAAATAGTTGTATGTAGTGATTGATATCCGTTTGGTTTTGGTACTGCAATATAATCTTTAAATCTTCCTGGAACTGGACGATAAAGTCCATGTATAACTCCGAGGGCCTGATAACAGTCACCAATTTGTGGCACGAGTATACGAAGTGCTACGACATCATATATTTTTGTAATATCCATTTTATATTTCTTGAGTTTTTGCCATAAAGAATATAAATGTTTTATACGTGAGTCTATTCTTTCAATGTGAACATCAAAAATATTTAATTCCTCTTCTAATTTTTTTACAACAGTCTCTGTTGCTGTTTCAGAAATTGGATTAAGACTATTGAAAAGTTCTATAGTTTTTTTATATTCTTCTGGATAAACATAAGGAAAGGCGGCATCTTCAAGTTCTGCTTTTAATCGTCCCATTCCTAAGCGGTCAGCAAGTCTGGCGTGTAATTCTATTGTTTCTAACGCTATACGTTTTTGTTTTTCCGGTTTTACATATTCTAAAGTTTGTATATTGTGTAATCTATCGCAAAGTTTAATTATGACTACACGTATATCATCTGCCATTGCAATGAAGAATTTACGTAATGATTCTACGTGGCGTTCCATTCCCGAATAGCGCAGCTTTCCAAGTTTTGTAACTCCTTGAACAAGTTTTGTTATATGTTCACCAAATTCTTTTGTCATTTCCTCCTCGGTAACTTTTGTATCTTCGAGTACATCGTGTAATATTCCTGCGGCCACAGTATCTGCATCCATTTTAAGGACAGCCAAGTTTACACCAGTTGCAAAAACATGATTATAGTAAGGTTCTCCAGAGTTACGAAGTTGACCCGTATGTGCCTTTTCTGCAAATTCACAAGCTTTCATTATTAAATCCTTATTTTTTTGGGTAAGTTTAGGTAATAGCGCAAAGATGCGGGCAGGATTTGTATCAGATAGGGGCGCAAATCTATAAGGTGTCATTTATTTACGATAACACAAAGAT
>CAILKS010000069.1 GCA_903834855.1 uncultured bacterium
ATGTGTTGTATTTACATTGAAAATTGGAAATTGATAATTGAAAATTATAGCGATTTGTTAATAATAAATCACTAACACGTATCCACTGCCTACTGCCTGCTGCTTACTGTATACTATCCATATGAAGTCTCAAAAAATAACCATTAGTGTTTCTGGAGCAGCTGAAGTTGCTCACTGTGGTCCATCAGTTATACCATTGGCAAAAGAAATTGGTCGTGAAATTGCACGCCAAGGTGCTCAAATAGTTACAGGAGCAACAAGTGGTTTTCCTATGTATGCAGCAGAGGGTGCAAAGGAGGCAGGGGGATTTTCCTTCGGACTTTCACCGGCTGGAAGTAAAAAAGAACACATAGAAGTTTATCGTTTACCATTAAAAGCATTGGACGCAGTTGTATACACAGGGTTCGGTTTTCCAGGTAGAGATTTAATGCTTGTAAGGTCATCAGATGCAGTGGTTATAGGCTGTGGGCGTATTGGGACAATTCATGAGTTTACCGTTGCCTGGGAGGCAAATATGCCCTTAGGAGTGCTAGAGGGAGAGTGGGCAACTGATGAGGTTATTAGGAATATTATAAAAGAAGGAAATAGAGAAAATCCTAATGTTATATTTGAAAAAGATCCAAAAGTTTTGATTGAAAAATTGATTGCGATGGTGAATAAGCGAGAAGAATCTAATGAGCTAAACATAAGATTATAAATATTAGAAGTTAGATAACAGAAATACAAAAGCGATGCCGTAGGCATCGCTTTTGAATTTTCTTGAAACTAAAAACTGGAAACTTGAAACTAATTTTTTACTTGTGTAACTATTCTCTCAAAAGTTTCTGGATTTTCTGCTGCAATCTCTGCTAGCATTTTACGGTTTAGAACCATTCCTTTCTTTGTAAGCTTATCAATGAAAACAGAGTAGGTGATACCAATAGCACGAAGTCCTGCATTTAGACGAGTTGTCCAAAGACGACGCATATCAGTTTTCTTATCCTTTCTGTGAGCGAATGCATAAGCTCCTGCCTTACGTAGAGCAACCTTTGCTTCAACTTCTTTTGTACTACGTCCAAAGCGATATCCTTTAGCTGCCTTTAGGACATTGCGACGATGCTTCATTGCTATTTTGCTTCTTTTTACGCGTGACATGGTGGTTGTGTTAGTTGTTTATGAATTTGCTAAAAGCTGATGGCTAATAGCTACTGGCTGTTATAAAAGTCCTGGTAGAAAACGAGACTTTTCCTTTCCTGTCATTGCAAAATTCTGTCCACGCTTTTGAGCTAATTGCTTTGAGCGAGATGTTTTTGCATTGAAATGGTTAAGTCCTGGCTTTCGGCCGATGATCTTACCATTTTTTGTGACTTTGAGTCTCTTTAGGAATGATTTGTTTGTCTTCATAGATTTTCTGTACCTGTATCAGATAGTTGGGGTATTTTATCATAGAAAATAGCAATTAGCAAGCAGTAATCAGTAAAAAGGCTAATGCTGGTATATATAGAATTGGGTGTAATCTCCCTAATTGCTTATTGCTGTTTGCTACTTACTAAATAATTCAAAAACTGTTTTAGATACAAGGCACGGGGAAAGTTTTGAAGGAGACGTACATAGTGGTACGTTGACTGAAAAACTTGGGACCCGTAACGCAGTAGATGAAACAGTTTTTGGATTATTTTGCCTTTTCGAGAACAATCATCATAGACTTTGGTATTTTTTTCAAAGGCTCTGCAATCTTGTATTCTGCTGGAATAACAGCAAGTATTCTGTCCATTCGAGTACGAAGGAATTTGTCATCCATGTATTTTGTACGACCCTTTAACTGTAAATCAATTTTTACACGATGACCTTCATTTATCCATTCCGCAGCTTTTTTGGCTTTAATCATAATGTCATTTTCACCAATAGCCACACTTATTTGTATAGTTTTTGTTTCTGTTACGTGAGCTTTTGCTTTAACTTCTTTTAGTTTTTTAGAAGTTTCATATGTGTACTTTCCGTAATCTGCAATGCGGGCAACAGGTGGATCAGCGTGAGGGGAAACTTCGATTAAATCAAGGCCAACGTTTTTAGCAGCTTGTATAGCCTCTTCTTTTGTAAGCACGCCCAAGTTTTCACCTTGATGTCCAATGACACGGAGTTTAAGCGAACGTATATTATTATTGATGTTTACTTTTTCTGCCAAAGCTTTATATAAGTGGATTATAGCATGAAAAGAGAAAAAAAGAACGAAGCAAGATTTTTATAATTTTTGTCTATGTACAAAAAAACTGCATAAAATGCAGTTTTTTGTTTATCTTTGTGGAAGCGGAGGGGTTCGAACCCTCGTGTATACCGGAACGATGAACGCGTCTACTGTATATAGTTTGCTTATTGTTTTCACATCTATTATATAAAACAAACGAAAACAATAAATGTATAGCATAATTATTTCGATTAGATTGCTATGCTACAAAATAATCTACTTCCGCTGTTATATTGCCCAGACCTTTTCCGCAGATACGAAAGGGAGGGACACCAGATCGGTCTAAATTAGACGAATGCTGGAACTAGACCAAACGCATAAGGCGAAGGAATAGCTTTTCCAGTTGTTTTTGCAACATGGGTTCTCTAAAGTTTACGAGTTATAGAGAAGTCTCGATACAGCACATACAACCATTATCGACATATCAAAGCCAAAGTACGCTCCCGTATTTTTGTTTGCTTAGGCAAACAAAGCAGTTAGCAATAAGTAATTAGTAGTATGGGAGGTGGTGCATTCGCGTAGCGAGTGCACCACCCTTATTACTTTTTACTGTCTGCTAATTGCTTTCCCGTAGTTCTCTACGGGAAATGTCATTCTTGATATTTTCTCGCTTGTCATGCTTTTGTAATTTCTTACAAAGAGCGACCTCGCACTTGACGAGGTTGTTTTTAATATACAACG